>NZ_JAAVTY010000038.1:0-12105 GCF_018642185.1 Candidatus Rhabdochlamydia sp. W815
CAGGGCTTACGCATGAAGAATTTCCTTTGCACCTACCAGATCTAATAAATAATCTTTACGACATGATGCATAGATGTGCTGATAATATCATGAAGGCTATCATAGTTGATTGCGCGTCTTTCTTGGGTCTGGTAATTTCAAAAAATGCATCATAATAGATGAAGAATGAATGAATCCTTCCATTGAGGATCGTATTCACGAAGTACATAAGTAATATTTCCTCTATCTTCGTATACAGTACATGGCCCACAGTCGCTGAATTTCGTTCCTTTGAGAAATCTATGACAGAAAAATCTTTACTTTAACTTGATGCTTTTTTTATCATTCCTCGAAAAACAATAGCAACCTGCATCTTTACTACAGGATTTTTTATTTCACGCTTAAGAGGACCTTTATGAGTATTTCCCCCGCCACACCATCTACAAGTTTTTCTTTCTATCCCGAGATAGATTTTGAAGAAGGGCAAGTAGTCCCCCCTAACGGAGGGAATGAAGAAGATCAAGTGGAGTCTTCAAGTCAACCTGTCCCCCTAAAAGAGCGTATGTGTGCAATAGCTGATCGCATGGGTTATCGATTCTAATCCGCCTGGATTAACCTACCGCTCAATATGCCAAGAGAGTTTGCAGATGCAGATTATGAGCGAACAAAGAGAATAGTTTTTGCAGATAAGCCCAGGCCTTTTGCAGAAATCAAGCAAGAGGTTTTGGGTTATTCAGAATGGGATTTAATGAGCTGGGGAACTCGACTAGAGAAAAAATATATAGAGCTCTACAGCGATCCTGAATTTCGCAAAGCCAAAGCCAAGGAATATGCAGATCGGAGATACAATCCCCAAAACGAACAAGAAAATGAGGAAGAGTGGCTCGTCCTTTCTTTCTGCAAACAAGAGCTCCACGATCTGTATCGAAAAGAACCAAAATATCTAGACACAAGACATATTGATCTTTGGATCATCAATGGCCACAACAAAGCTGCGCTTGCTCAACATAGAAAGGAGTGGGATAAGTTGACTCCATCAGAAAAAGTCGAAAAGATTTTTGGGAAGCGAGATAAATACGAAGTTTCTGCTGCTGTTGCTACGGCTGCTAGCTGTTTTTTTTTATGCCACGCTATGTATCAATATTTGTCATCACAGCGATAGCCATCTATTTTTTTAAAAAATATCGATCTTAAAGGAGCTTAGTTTAAATGATTTTACAAACAATAAGAACTTGCCTTCCCGAAGGAGTGCGAACAGACCAACAAGATTTACTCATTGGAGATACTTGTCTTGCGTTAACAGATAAAGAACGAGAAGAAATAGAGAACCTCAATTTTGAAAATTATCAGTACAACTCTCCACAAAGAGCAGAAGTATCGGCTAGAGTTGCTGATGCAGCCTATAAAGGTCAGCTGGTAGGGGCTGCTAAAGGAGCAGCTGTCTCTACTCGATGACTCAAAGAGAAAGAAATCGAATCGATAGCGAAATAGGGACGGCTTTATTAAATATAGAGGAAATTTCAGACGAAGAAATCGAAGATTCTCGTGAGTTCTTAACGGCAGTTGCTAAATTGCCAAGATTATTGAGACCAACTGGATAATACACAAATGGGTTTTATTGTTTGGGATCAGTACCTGTTTTCTCTGCTTCTTGAAAGCTTCTAACCGCAGCTTGATAATTTCCCTGTTTGAAATTAAGAATTTATAAAAATTTGTTTTTTAATAAGAATGCTCTCTAAACGACACATGGATGCGATTATAATTAAGTATTTGGAAAAAATCTATGTATTTCCCAACCTGTAAATCTTATTTCTTAAGATATTTGAGTATAATTGTTTCCCAGGAATCCAGGATTGAGATAGATGACATATTTTGTTTGATTATTTGTACCTGCTTTTTCTTCCCATCTGTCGATTAGACCAATGTTTTTGCAAACCTGAAAAGAATCTGTAACTTTTTTAAGAATTTCTTTTTTACGTCCGGATTTGATGTAATTTTCTAGCTTTAACAGAAGAGGAAGCGTGTCTTGATTAAGCTCTATTTTTTTTTGTTTATTGCTTAAAGCTCTTAGACAAAAATCTCTTAATGAATTCATGGCGGAGGTAACTTTTCTAGGGTCTCCACCCGCTGCTTTGGCCATGCGTTGGTGAATATCTTTAGGATATAAAACGTATTTCGATTCGATTTGATGAATAAATAAAGGATTGAATTTAATTAAAAACTTCCCCTTCTTTCTTCTTACTTCAGTATCACCGTGTGCGACTAAATCAGCTTCCTCTTCACTCATGCTTGAAAAGATACGATCAACCAGGAATAAAGGTTGATATTGTTCTATGCGATCTACTACGATTCTACCTGTCTTATTTTTCGTTCTCCACTCGTAGATAATCAAGTGCCTTGCATTTTGTGCTTTTTCAAGGATATCCTCTATGTTACTTATTTCTTTTCCGCTAAAGTCCACTTTTTCTAAATAAGCTTGATAAAGTTCATGAGGCTCTAATATCAAACTAGGTATCTTTTCTTCTTTTTTCCCGTAATCAGCAATCGTATAAGAGGAGTTCCCCGTATAGTAATTAGATTGACTAGGATTGAATATTTGACTTTTTTCATGTAATAATCGACAAAGAGCGTTTACAAGACGGTCTTCAGCTGCGGTAAGGTGAATTCCTACTTGAATGGTTTGTTCTTGTATTTCTTTATTTTGTGTGATGTTATTTTTCAGTTCTATATTTTCAATAAGTGAAAAGATGTGTAGTGGGTCTTCTGTAGATTTGAGATATTTGAGCTGTTGATCGACGAGATGACCTGATTTTTTAAAGGTATTACTTTTTTCTTCGCTTTCTAACCATTGAATAATTTGTGTGCGGTTTTCAGTGATGTACTTTAGAAAGTTAAGCTCTTTAATCGATTCTTCAATAGATTTGCATTTAGCGTTTTTCTCTAACCATTCTTCTTTTTGTTTTTTAGATGGGTTTGATTTAAGAAAGTCTTTCCATTTTAAATCTCTCTCTTGAGGTTTTTTTAATTTTTTAAAAAAATCTTCAACAAGGGCTTGATCAATAAAAGGGAATTGACGAAGGGTTTTTACATCTTCTGTTGTGAAACTCAAGACTTGTTCTGCATTGATATTCCCCCAATCTTCTTCTGGAAAGAAGTCTTTATCCGCAGAACAAGAGTCCATTACAACTTCTTTAGAGGGTTGTGTTTTTTCTTTCATCTTTTTTTAAAGATTGATTGGTTTGGATCTTGAGCAAATAAAATTCCATCTTCATCTTTTTTTAATCTTAAAGAGGGTAAAATAGCAGTGAAGTTAGATTTAACATAGCGCAGGATAATTTGATCCAATTCATACTCCTCTTCTTCAGAGTTAAGCGTTTTACGTATCTTTTCTAAATTAGCTTGCCACCTCACCCCGTCTGTAATGGCGCTAGAACCTCTTGCCGCTCCCTGGTCTGTATTTCGAGCTGCCTGAGCGTTTTTGCTCATGTGGTGACCGAATAAAACGGTTGGATGACCTTCAAGTTCGAGTGTTAGTCTTTCTAAAAGAGCAATAAATCGCGTAGCTGAAGCGTTGTCTGTTTCAGCATCTGCTCCTAAAAATCGGGATATGGGATCTAAAATAATACAAGACCATCCCTCTTTCGGTTCTTTTTCTTTTAGTTCTTGTAACAATAGTTCGTAAGCCTGCGTCGGCTTTCCTTTGTAAATAAAAGAAGAATCTAATCCGTTGAAAGAAGCCACCGCTAGTCTTGTACTGGCTTCTAAAAGAGGGTTTTTATCAAAAAAAGAAGTCTGTTCTCGAAACAGTTTTTTTACCGTCTTCCTGAGTAACCGATGGATGTCTTCTTCTGAATTTTCTCCCATTCCCATGAAAACATAGCCTGTTTTTTCAACTGGATATTTTCCAAGCCAGGGTATTCCTGTCGTTATAGAAATAGCGAGTTGTGCTAGAGCATGCGTTTTTCCAACACCGCCTGATCCCACTAACATTCCAACGATTCCTTTTCTAATAAAAGCTTTGACATATGATCCTTCCATATAGTTGATTAGTCGAGGCATTTTCGGGGCTTCTTTTAAGAGAAAATTAACGGATTGTTCGCTAATGAATTTCATTTGAAAAGAAATCAATTTTTGGGAAGATAGTGTTTTTTCCATACCCTCAGCCCATTCTAAAGCTCTCTTCAATTTTTCTTTTTCTTGGATAAGCTCTAGAAACTGCGTTTTTTGCTCCGGCGGTAGTTGTAAACTTTCCACGCTAATCTCTGATAATTCATCGAGTTGATAGGTATGAATAATGGATAAGATCTTATGATCTAATGTGAATAGTTTGTCTCTAAAATAAGAAGCATTGTGAGCTTGTCGGATAGAATCAAAGGTATGATCGTCTTCTAAATCGATTTTTCGAATTTTAATATCCGGAAGATGTTTAATAATTTGCTTGAGGGTTTGTTCTTTTTGAAAAGGAAACACGTAACCAATTCCGTTATAGAACCCACCTATTTCGTAAAATTTGTCTTGCAAGGGGCGCAAATTTCTTCCATGTGGCAATAAAATTAAATAGGATTGGCGTGTCATTTATTGCTCTCTTAAGTGTATACAAACGTGTTCATTTAACGTGTTAAGTGATTTTTTTAATACATTGTTGTATTTTTTTTATACATATGTTTCTATTAAGTATAAATATAACGGTGCTCAATGACAAATACAATTCCATTTTCTTTAGCAAGTGGATGCTTGACCGATAATAGTCAATAAAGCAGCTTATGCAAACAAACTAACTATATTGAATCGTAAAGGAAAAAAAGTTGCAGTCATTATTTCTCTATAAGCATTTGAAATATTTTATACTTAATCTGTGTGCTATTCCTATAATGACGAATGCAGGGGAGTTCCATGGACATTTAGAAGAGTGTTGCGATGTATTACTCGTAAAAAACCCAGAAACACAACAAAACATAGTCGTTGATTACTTACTCTTTAGAGCAATAGAAGATACGCTTAAATATGGAGAAACCAACTTTCGTTTGATTCCACCACCGTCTCATGATATTGAACAAGATTTCAGCTATAATCCTGGAATTCGAGTAACTCTTAACATTCCTACTTATGACTATTGGTTGCTAAGTGGTTCTTGTACCTATTTTCGAGCAGATCCTTCGAGAGTTACCTCTGATGATCCAACCGGGAACATTTTTGCGAATTTAGTTGCTCCTACCTATTTTTCTCCAGTGAACCAACAAGTGTCCCATCTTTCTGGTAAATGGGAATTGAAAATGCAAATATTCGATGTCTTATTCAAAAAAGGGTTAATGATCGGTAAATCTTTTATCATAGAGCCTTTTTTCGGGGTTCAAGGATGTACCATCAAACAAAAGGTTGATGTGCATTACACATTTTTTAAACCTAGAACCTCGCTTAGACCTCCTCAAAGTGTAAAAGGGATAAGTCGAGTATCAGGTGTCGGTCCAGAATTAGGAGCCGAATTTAGGATGGTTTTCCCTTATCGGATTAGTCTCTTTGCAAGAGGTGGATTTTCCTGTTTATTAGGTTCTTTTAAAGGGCATACCGATTATGGAGATTTGCTTGGTTGTTCTTCATCTTCTACACAGATATCTTTAAAAGATCACAAATTACGCCTTTTTTCCTCTATGCTATTACAAATAGCACTTTCAAAATGGTGGTGCACTTCACGCAGTTCTGAACTAGAGTTGACCTTGGGATGGGAAACACAAATTTGGTCGCGTCAAATGCGTATGAACTGGTTTAGCACGCTAGCTTCTCCTTCAGAGGGATCAGACCTTACTCTACATGGACCTTTCGTCAGGTTTTCTCTAAGTTTCTAGTATACCCGTTTACATTCAAATTAAGAGTTTGAATATATTAACATTTTTATACAAAAGATAACATCTTCTTGCAAGATAGAGCAGTTTTTTCAAAAAAACCCAGTTATGCAATTCTTAATTTGAAATCAAAGTAGGGAAATCTAAAAAGAGCAAAATAAATTTGCTCCTTTTAGAGTTAAGTAAAGCGCTTATTCTAACCAGTCATTTATTACTCAAATCTCCTAAAAATACTTTTTTTAAGACGTTTTATCGAACGCTTATCTTAAGATTAAAGGACATCCATTTTTCTTGTTTTAAGCATTTCAATTTTCATAATCCCCTTATCATTATTTAATATTACAACCAGTTATTGTTTTGTTTATTTGTAATACTTTAATATAAAATATATGTAGATATTTTAACTTTATATGAGATAAAAAATAAAATATAAAAAACTAATGATCTCTAGCATCGAGTGTTGAACATTAAATTACTATCTACTCCGCAAAGCTGGTTTAGTAACTCTATTTTAATGAATTTTTCCTAGCTTCTTTACAGAAGAGTAAAAAATGGCATTTAGCTGTGATCCTTTTCCTCCTAGTCAATTTGGTACTATCACCTTGACAGGATTAACCAGTGGCGGAGCTATTTCTCCTGATGCAAACGGTAACATTAATTTAGGTGGGGGAAACATTGCTGTTATTGGCAATTCTGCAACGAATACACTAGCCTTTTTTACGCCTGACATTAAAGGAATTACTTGGGTAGATGTAACTTCATCTCCCATTCAAATGTCAGTGAACACAGGTTATATGGATAATTTTTCTGGATCCACTCTATATAAGCTGCCTGCTTCATCAGCTTTTGGAGATGTGTTATTCATAGTAACGGCTGGAACAGAGAATAACGGATGGGTGCTCAATATGGCACCAACTCAACAAGTATATCTCGGAGCCACACAAACAACATTCGGCGGAGCAATTACTTCTTTAAATCCTGGTGATACTCTTTACCTTGTATGCAGTCAAGCAAATATAAGATGGGTAGCCATATCTTTTACTGGGAATTTTGGTAGTACATAAGACTCTTAAGATTATTAACAGTAGGCTCACTATATGAAATAGTGAAGTTGTTTATAAATTAAAACATAATAAAAAGAGAAACAAATGGCAAATGCTATCAATTGCAAACGGTAATATTAATTTAGGTGGGGGAAACATTGCTGTTATTGGTAATTCTGTAACGAATACACTAGCCTTTTTTACGCCTGACACTAAAGGAATTACTTGGGTAGATGTAACTTCATCTCCCATTCAAATGTCAGTGAACACAGGTTATATGGATAATTTTTCTGGATCCACTCTATATAAGCTGCCTGCTTCATCAGCTTTTGGAGATGTGTTATTCATAGTAACGGCTGAAACAGAGAATAACGGGTGGATGCTTAATATGGCACCAACTCAACAAGTATGTCTGGGAGCCATACAAACAACATTCGGCGGAACAATTACTTCTTTAAATTCTGGTGACACTCTTTACCTTGTATGCAGTCAAGCAAATATAAAATGGGTAGCTATATCTTTTACTGGGAATTTTGGTATTACATAAAACTCTTAATATTACTAACAGTAAGCTCAATATATAAAATAGTGAATTTGTTTATAAATTATAATATAACAAAAAGGGAAACAAATGGCAAATGCTATCAATTTAAACCAGACTGGAATTGTTGCTTATAACAATTCCACTGGTGTTTTCTTTGGTCGAACTCTTACTTCGACAGGAAGCACGGTTACCATTACTAATCCCAATGGTGTTAATGGGAACCCTAATTTTGAGGTTAATTTTTCTGGAACTAACATTAATAGCTTCACTGGCGTTCTAAGTGTAACAAATGGCGGTACCGGTAATTCTACTTTTCCTACAAATAGCATCCTAATTGGGAATGGGTCGGGCCCTATTGGAAGTATTCCAGCGGGAACAAATGGCCAAGTACTTATTGGAACAACGGGTAGTCCCGCAGCTTTTTCAACTTTAACACTATCTGGAGGCCTTACACAAACTCAAGGAGCAGGGACTCTTACTCTAACAGCACCTCCTATTACAATCACAGGAAGTGGTGTTACTGTAACCGGTAGTCCTGTTTCTTTAGGCGGAACGGTTTCTCTAACGGTCACAAATAGTGGAATCACTTGGGTCAATGTTACAGGGACAACCCAAACAATAGCGACAAATACCGGTTATATTGCTAACAATGCAGCCCAAGTTGTCTTCAATCTTCCTGCTACAGCAGCTATCGGGGATACATTTTACATAACAGGTAATGGAAATGCAGGTACAGCTGGATGGAAAATCAACCAAAATGCGGGTCAAGAGATCTTCTTTGGTTCTTCAACAACCTCAGTTGGAACTGGAGGATCTCTTACTTCTACAAACCAATTAGATAGCATTCGTGCCGTTTGCATAGTTCCAGGTTTTGCCACGATTTGGAACGTAATAAACAGTATTGGAAACATTATCGTGGTATAAATTTTGAGTTAATTTTTTTAATAACTAGCGACTACAGAAGTATGAATGGGTAATAGCACTAACTAACATGGTAAAAACAGCAAACGCGATCAATATACCAGCATCTTCTAGCATACCAGCAATGACGCTGGGAAGTGGAAATAATTTTTTTGGAACTAATACCCTGGATTGCGAAGGGTCTGGTGCATTTGGGACTTTTGCAGGAACGGCTGCTCCTACTAATGGAATCATTGTTAGTGGGTTTTTAGGAGTGGGAACAGCTACTCAGTTCTTAACAGGATCTACAGCAGAATTTGTGGGAACGTCGCCAGCTGTTGAGTGTGATGTTACACAGACATCCTATGTAGGAAGCAACGCTACTAATGCGTCAAGTTTATTGCAGTACACAGCAAGGGGAACAGCGTTAACACCAACAGCTAACCAAAGCGGAGATCTTTTAGGAGTATGGGGAGCAAGAGGTTATACAGGATCTGCTTTTACCACTACCTCTAAAGCAACCATTTCTATGATAACCACCCAGGCTTGGACTGCTACAAATAACGGGACGGCAATCACTTTTTCTGTGACGAAAAACGGGACTACAACTCTTGGAGAAATAGCTCGTATCATCAATACAAATACGACAAATACAGGTCTTGCCATCACTGATTTAGGATCAGGGTTATTAGTTAAGGAGGGTTTGAATGCTCGGATGGGGATAGTTATGTTGGTTGCAGGCATAGCTATCGTGTTGAATAATACGGTTACAGCAAACACACGGATTTTTTTAACAAATAGCGGAATAGGGATAAACGTAGGACAATTAACTATATTAGCACGAATACCTGGGGTTAGTTTTACTATTTCATCTAACCTGCTAACCGCTGCTGTTTCTGTTGCTTGGTTAATGATAGAACCTGCTCCTTAAGAAACATAATAAATAAGGCTAGATGTACCTAAAATGCCAAAGATAGCAAATGTAACCAATACACCTGTTTCTTCTTCTGTTCCTTCTTTAACGCTAGGAAATGCAAATAACTTTCTTGGGGCTAACTCATTAGATTGCAAAGGATCTGGGGCTTTTGGAACTTTTGCAGGAATGGCAGCTCCTATAAATGGATTAGTAGGCAGTGGTTTTTTAGGGGTTAGAACTGCAACACAATTCCTAAGTGGATCTACTGCAGAATTTTTCATGCCAACCACTTCATCTGAATGCAACATTGTACAAACAACTTATGCAGGGTCAGGATCTGCCAACGGATCAAACCTTATTCATTTTACAGCACGAGGCACAGCGCTAGCGCCTACGGCTAATCAGATGGGAGATGCATTGGGAATATGGGGAATAAGAGGGTATAACGGCACTGATTTTGTAACAACCTCCAAAGCTTCTATCACCATGTTGGCAAATGAAACATGGACAACGAATGCTAACGGGACGGCAATTAGTTTTCAAATAACTCCTCCTAATTCAACAACTCCATCTGAGATTGTTCGTGCTCTTAGTACAAGTGCTTCTATTTCCGGATTAGCGATTACTAGGGCCGGATCAGGTTTTATGATCAAAGAAGGAGCAAATGCTCGGATGGGAATAGCTAGATTAGTGCCCCTTTTTTTAGCTCCTTCTAGTGTTACAGTAGCTAATAATACAGTGACTCTTAACACGCGTATTTTTCTTACAAATAACAATCCTTCTGGTTTAGCTCTTGGAGAGGTGTTTGTGGCATTAGTAATACCGGGGGTTAGTTTTACCATCGCCTCTATTGCTATGGGGGATACTTCGAGTATTGCATGGCTATTAGTTGAGCCAGCTCCTTAGATGATCTTGCTACAATAAATGGGACACAAAGAACCCGAATAAATTAAAACAAATTTATTAAAGAGGTTCTTATGAGAAAGCAAAAAAAAATCGATATCCCGTGATTCTGAAGTTCCTATGGGAACTTTAGCTTAGGTGGATTCAAGAATTTAAAGAGCAAGGAGAAAAGATCTTTCCTGGATCAGGCAAGATCAAACCCTGCAATGAAGAGATGTATCACCTTCGTAAAGAATTAGCAGATAGGAAACAGGATAGAGAGATCTTAAAAAAGGCTATGGCCATCTTCTCACGGCCAAGAAAATTGGCAAAAAGAACCAAAAAGTTTTAAAATTACCATCACACTTTGGGACTAAATATCTTAGATAATAGGTAAATAAAGAATGTAAAATGGTAACAATAACAAACGCAATAAATATTTCGGCCTCTTCAAATTTAACCTCTTTAACTTTAGGGAATTCTAATAATTTTCTAGGGATTAATACTTTAGATTGCAATGGGTCAGCAGCTTTTGGCACCGTAGCCGGAACTACAGCGCCTCCAAATAGTTTGGTTATCTCTCCTTTTCTGGGAATAGGAACAGCTACACAATTTCTATTAGGATCTACTGCGGAATTTGTTATGCCAACCACCTCTACAGAATGCGATCTTGTACAAACATCCTATGTAGGAAGTAGTGCTACTAATGCATCGAATTTGATTCATCTCACAGCAAGAGGAACTGTATTAGCCCCTACAGCTAATCAAAGAGGTGATATTCTGGCAGAATGGGGAGTAAGGGGCTATAATGGCACTGGTTTTGCTGCTGCATCAATGGGGTCTCTTCTCATGAAGGCAAATGAGAATTGGACAACCACTAGTAATGGAACAAATATTTCTTTTCAGGTGACATCTAATATAACAAACACTCTAAGGCAAGTCGCTACTATACTAAATAGTAGTGCCTCTATTTCAGGGGTTGCCATTTCAGAACTAGGTGCGGGCTTTTTAATTAAAGAGGGCAGTAACGCCAGAATGGGAGTTGTTACTCTATCAGCTGGGACAGCTACAGTGCTGAATAGCACCGTTACAGCAAATACTCGTATTTTTTTGACTGTTAATAGGCAGAGTTCTCTGAACCTTTTAGGATTCTTACGCGTAAGTGGAAGAACACCAGGAGTCAGCTTTAGTATCTCAACCGGTATTGCTTTGGATTTTGGTTCAGTAGTAAGTTGGTTGTTGATAGAACCTATCTAAATTCTAAAACTTTACTTATATTTCCCATTTGAATAGCAATAGGGACTGATTTTTTTAATTTAAAAATGGGAATAATTTTATGCATCACTCACATTCTCAAACAGGTAATAATCCTCCTTATTAAAAAATGAATCTTTATAAATTCTTAATTTGAAATAAGATTAGTATACACAATGAACCTATCTTGAATTGAATATAAATTTTCGCTATGACACCTGATCTTTTTATTTTTTAACTAAAGACAGATGACATGAGCAAGCAAGGATTAAATGAAGAACAGTTTAAAATACTCGAACCTCAAATGGAAAAATGGGTAAATCGTAACCATTATGGAAGAAAATTAGCGCCATGGAGACCTGTAGTGAATACTATTTTCTGGGTGCTTCGGACAAGGAGCTCCTTGGAAAGATGCACCTAGAAACAAGGAGTTTTCTCATTCCTCAACAGCACACGCATGGCTTGGAAGAATGCAATCTGCTGGATTTTTAGATCAATTTTTAGAAGAGCTGCTTAAGCTTGCCAACAGCTGGGGTGTATTGATGCCCAGAGACTCTCTGTAGATGGTTTTTTTTTCCAGCGGATGCGGAGGAGGAGAGCAAGTTGATTATGGCTACAAAGGTAAAGGCGTGACATCGCATTTACTGTTAGAAAAATCAGGAAAGCCTCTTGCAATCACTTTTACATCAGCATCCGGGGATGAGAAAAAACAAGTGATCCCTCTGCTTAGGAAAGTCATTCCCTTCA
>NZ_JAAVTY010000039.1:0-12077 GCF_018642185.1 Candidatus Rhabdochlamydia sp. W815
CTGTTTAAAATCTTTTCAAAAGTAGAGCAATAAAAGCAAGAACCACCATATTCAGGCTTGTATGTAGTTTTCTTTCGCAATTTTTCCATAGCCTGCGACTTTATAAAAATGTTTATACAATCAAACTCTTAATTTGAATGCAAATAAGTATACATCCATTGATGATTTCTGGAAACAAATGGGAATTAATCCAGATGCTTGACCTTGATTATAGCACTCGAATTAAAAAGGATTTAAAGAAATTTCAATATAAAAAAGAAGGCATAAAGCTGCTTTCAGCAAAAAAAGAAATTACCTAAAAAATATTTAGACCATCTTTTATCTGGAAGTTATTATGGATATAGGGAATGTCATGTTAAACCGGATGTATTACTCGTTTACAAACTAAATTTAGCTAAAAAAGTCCTTTATTTAGCTTGGGTAGGCTCTCATTCAGAACTTTTCTAATAAATAATTAATCTCTATAATCTCTTCCATCTTATCTTAAAAACCTTTTCTCACAGGTTTTTTATGGATTCCATAAATATAAGTAATTGATAATAAATTACTTAATTCTTCCTTAAGAAATATCTTAACCTTTTAAGCTTCAAAGAATTGTTTTTTTTATTTTTAAGTATTTTAAATTCAGTTATATAACATTTTTATAATTTATTATTAATATTATCTTAATTAGTTTGTGGGATAATTATAATAGATAAATAGAAGAAATAATAAACAATAACAAAATAGGAAGCCATGACAACACATCTAGAACAAGCAAAACAGTTCTTAGAATCTAATGCTAAATATAAAGAGACGCATTTAAGCGAGATCTTAGAGTTGATCAACGATTTAATGCTCAACTGGAAAAACGCTATTATTAAGGGCTCTAAAGAAGAACAGATGCAAGCTATGGAAAGATTAAACCAAGTCCGAGGTCTTTTGAAGGATTACTTTGAAAAGGTTAAAGAATCTTTAGACTTAAGCCCAGAAGAAATTGAGCAGCTTGTAGAATATGCAACAAAGAGAAATACCCCTAACCAAGAAAAAATCGTGAGCTTTAGCAAAGAGTTTAAAAAGCATTCCGATGAGATTGTAGAGATGGTAGGAAAGAAGGAAAAAAAGAAAAAAAGACGCGCTTCTAGAGCGAGTTGGATTTCATCTTAAGAGAGGATTTTATGGAAATTATAAGACAAGAACCCATACCACCGGTTTTTAGATTAGGAAGCTATCCTTCTTTTAGCGATTGGATCGAAAAACTCAAAAAAGAAGGCGTTACCTTGGAAATTCTCGTGCTTTTAGTGATGTCCAATAAGAAGAAAACGGGAGCGATGGATCGCACCTCTCAGAGTATTGCCGATATTGTAGAAGAATCAAACGAACTGAGTAAGTTGCAGGATGACTTGATTAAACTAAATGGGGACTTGAGTAAGCTAGAAGCTGGATTGGGCAATGTTCCAAGTGCTAGTGAGGAAGCTTGGAAAGCGAATAAAATGCAAGAGTTGATCCAGAAGATAGCGGATGATTATAAACAATTTATTAAAGATTTAGCAGAAGTAGAGAAAAAAGGAGAGAAAGACCCTGGTTTAAAGGCGCTTCTAACAACAGTAGAACAGTTTAAAGCAGACTTTGATACCAAAATAGGAGGAGAATCTTTTTCTGAAGCCATTGAGCAGTGGGTAAATGACACAGGTTATCACGGTAAAGACACAGGATTTCATCCTAATGCTCAGGGAAAAGATCCTACACGCTTGAATCGAATATTAGCTTATTTAGCAGAGCAGTACTATCAATCAAATCATAGTGGTGGAACAGGTAAACAAAGCGATTTGGCTAACTTTTGGATGGATGGAAGTGCCGCAGAGCACATGGTAACAGGACAATCTCAACAACAATCGATCCAAGTGCAAGCCTATATGCAAACATTAAACGGATACAATAACTCTGCTCAAGAAATGATTAAAGCAATGAATGAATTAAAATCTAAAATGGCTCAACTAGCCGTATAAAAAATACGTAATAAGGAGAAATAATATGATAGAAAAAATACAAATAAATAGCGTTAAAGTAGATGGAATTTTACCTTCTAACGACCTAAAACCTAAAAACTCTTCTGTAGTTTCAGAAGTAAAGAATAAAAAGCATAAAGGCATGCTTCCTGCGGATGCTATTAGATTAAATTATTTAGAAAAGGGAGAAGAGTCTCTTTTAAAAGAGAAAGTAAGAGCCATTTTAAGCGAAATGAAAACAGCTGTTAAAAAATCAGGTTTTGATCCACGAGTAACAAACATCTTAATGCTTTATATCGCATTTGCTCAAAATCAAATGGATCAAAACGACAAATTAGAAGCGGGTTGGATGGATCAGCAACACGTACAAAATCTTTTATTAGAAGATTCCGCTAAAGAACAGAAGAAAATTGCTAATGAATCTACGCAAGGGCGTCATGCAAATATCGGAGCGATTATCGGCTTTGCTCTTCTTGCTATCATTGGATTTGCCTTGCTCTTTACAGGAATTGGTACTGCAGCAGGAGCCGGGTTACTAGCCACAGAAGGAGCAGCTACAACTGGATTATTAGCTACGGAAGGAGCTATGGCAACAGCTAGTGGTTATACGCTAGCCGGAGCAGGTGCTTTTGCCGGAACAGGTGTCTCTTTAGGGTTTGTCGTTCCAGCTATGACTAATCCAGAAGGAGCTGGTTTAGGGCCTGTTACTCAAGAAGGCCCTGATCAAGCAAAACTTGCTCAGATCAGTATTTTGAATAGCTTTTGGAACCTGCTTGCACAAAAAGCTAACCAAAATATTCAAACCGGTACGCAGTTGAACATTGTAAATGCTTCAAGTAGCAATACACAACAAGGTCAGCAGGCTTCACAGATTATATCGGAATGGGGACAAATGTCTCGTTTTCAGTTAGCAAGGTAAAAGGAGGCTAACATGGCAATAGGTACTATAGCAAAAGCAAATCTGCTCTCTCAATTAATGAGTGAGCAGATAAGCGCACAGATCAGCCAAATGCAAGCTAGCCAGTCTTTCTCTAATGTAGAGTCTGATTTTGCACATGGTAGCGTAATAAGAGGCGATGAGATGCTTAAAGTGGTAAAAGCTATGGATTGGATCCAAATTCTAACCATCGTATTAACCCCACTTATTTTGGGTGTTGGCGTTGCCACTGCCGGATTAAGCGAAGGTTTAGCAACAGCAACTTCTTTCTCTTCTGCAGGCGCACAAGTAACATTAGGATCTGCAACAGCAGGAACACAAAGTTATAAAGCAGGCTTAGATAGCCAAATAGCTATCAATAAGGGCGGTGTGGAGTCAATAAATCACAATATTAAAACCAACTTTGATTCGCTCAAGCACGAAAGTGAAACGCAGATTAAAGTAGGGGGCGATATCGCTCAAATGATCTCTAATGAAGGTCAAATAGCAAATCAAAAAATAATAGGTAGATAATATGAGCAACACAATAAATAGTCAATTTGATCAAGGCTTAAACAGTATAGATTGGGTGAAATATCCTCAGCTTATGCAGAAAGTGGTGTCTGCGTTTATGGTTCAAATGTCAGATACTTTAAATAAGCTGAGAGAGGTTATTTCTTTAGCCCAAGCTAAAACCTCAGTGTCACAGCTTAAATTTGGATTTGATGCAGCAAGTAGCGTGCAAACAAGTGGCTTTATCCAAGCTGGTGTAGGTGCATTCCAAGTAGGAGGAGGGGGTTACCAAGTAAGCGCTGCTTTTAACACAGCTGGTGAAATGGGAGCGTTAAGAACTGCTTTTGAAGAAAATGATACTAACCTTGACAGCCAGATAAATAGCGCTAACACATCTATTGAACCTGTCCCAGTGATAAACGAAGTGGAAGAAGACGGAATTGTCGTACAAATTCAGCAAGTTGATGCCGTCCCTCAGGCTCCAATTAGCCAAGAGAGAATAGATGTAGATGCTCTACATGCCCAAAAAGATGCCTTAAAGCATAAATATGCTACCGACCGAGAAGACATAAGCCATAATCATCAGAAACACTATGGAATAGGTCAAGTTCTATCAGGATTAGGCGGTTTATTGCATATGATAGATGGCGGTACTCAGGCGCAAAAAGCTAGCAATGATGCTGCCAATGGGTCATTTGAGCATAACCATCAAACTCAAGAAGCAACTCGCCATAGTGTGAATCAAACAGTTGATAAACTCTTGAGCATTGATATGTACGCATTAAACGTAGCTTCTTCTAGAGCTTAAAGGAGAGACAATTGAGTTTAGAAATACAAGCGCAACTTCATTTAGCCTGTTTTGAGATCCTTGAATGTAATTGGGATCAGGATAAAGAGGAAGGCTATATTGAGGTAGATTTTGGAGAAGGTAGGATTTCTGGGTTTCATTGCCGTGCAAAAGAATTAAAATTTGCCCTGCAGCATATCCAAGCTTTTGGGGAAAGGTGTCAAGGGCTAGACCAGATAGATTTTAAAGACCAAATGAAAGATCTTTATCATCGTAGACTGTTTTGCGATTTGCATAAGGGAGATGCGCAAGAAAATTATGTGGTTATCTATAAATTTGATGACTTGAGAAAAAATTTAAAATGTATAGGACCTCAATTTAAAGTGCCGCTTACTAAAATGCATAGAAGTCGAATAGAAGAAGAGGTTTGGCGGTATTTAGAAGAATTTGCAGAAATACATGAAAAAGCTTTTTAATTGTCTGTTATTTGTAAAATGTGATATTTGATAAATTAAGTTAATTTGAAAATTTTGGTTTTTAATAAAATTTAATAAGTATAATAAATTAAGGTAATATTATGGTAGAAGCAATAAAAGGAAATGTCTTAGCTCTAGTAGCTGAGATGGAAAGTAAAGTAAGTGGTAATGCTGAAAAGGCATCCCATACAGATATAGAACAAGAGATGGTAAAAAAGGCGATTATTGAAGCCTTACAAGACATTGAAAACTCAGCAGCTGATCGTTTAAGTGGATTAAATGCGGTGAAGAATTTTTTAAGCCATTTAGCTACTCAAGATTTAGGTGCAGATGTAAATGACTATGTAAAAGGCGAACTAGAATCAGTTAATAGCTATAAACCAAACCAAGATCTGGTGAATAAGCTTAAGCAAGATGAAGAAAATTTGAAAGAGACTAGAGAAGGTATAAAGCAAGATACAAAGGCAATGGCTGATTTAGACAGCAAAATTGCAGCTTTAGTACAAAAGCTAGCTGCTACGGAAGATACCTTAAAACATGGTTCTTTCTTTGCGCGCATTGGGGCTTATTTTGAAATATTAGGCTTAGATATAGCTTTAGGAGCCTTAGAAATAGGCAAAGGTGTGGTATGGATAGATTTAAAGCTTAATCAAGGTCGTTTAAATGGTGAGAAAGAGTCGATAAATAAAGATCAACAAGCACTAAAAAATGATCCTAAGATTCTTAGCTGCTTAGATTTTCTTACTGCTAAAGATAAAGTGGTTACTAGCCAAGCTAATCAGAAGCTCAGTATGTATCGAACTTTGGTAAATGCTGTATCAGCAGCAGAAGATACCATTAGCGAAATGGTAAAATTATTTCATAGAGCTTAAAAGAAGCCTCTTATGCAAAAGCCTTTAGGTTTCTAAGGGCTTTTTTCTATTTATAAACCAAAGAAGAATATTTCATGACTCATATTATCAATGGGATTCCTTCTACTATTGCACATTCTAGCAATAGACAAGTATCTAAAGATACAAACATTAGCAAATCTCAATGGGAAGATCTTGTAGATCGAATGAAAGCAGATGGGGTTTCTATGACCCTCATTGTTTTAATCATTTATACTAAAGCTATGGACGATGTTTCTACAAGAATTTTACGCATTACTCACGAAACAGATAAGCTCAGCTCTGTTATGAGCGATTTGCTCTCCTTAAGTACCTCTCTTAGCAAGATACAAAATCAATTAGGACCTAAAAAAGAAGTAACCCAAGAAGATTGGAATAAATTTGATGGGAAACATCTCATCGAAATACAAAAGTCCTATAATAAGCTCGTAGAAGATTATGAAAACCTGAAAGATGCATCTAAAACTCAACCCGATTTTAGGCCCATTGTAACGGCTATAGAGGGGGTTATAGATGATTTTGACACTAAAATAGGAGACTTTAAATTTTCAGACGATATTAAAAAATGGCAAGGCGATACCTCCTTTCAGAAAGATCAAACAGGAACGCTACAAGGAGACGTTGTTTGGCTAGCCAAGCAATTCTATGAAAAGAATCACGATACCGATGATAAAGGTATTGTTGATTATTTAAGCATGTGGGTGCAAGATATCAATGCTGCGCAACAATTAGGACAGGGGATGTCGCAACAAAAAGTAGTTGAACTGCAAGCTCAAATGCAGTTTATTAGCTCCTTTAGTGCCTCTGGGCAGGAAAGCGCTAGGGCGGGTAAAGAAGAGCTTTCTGTAATGGTACAACATCAGACAAGATAAAAAAATAAAGGCAGGTCAGCCTGCCTTATTTTAACTGGTTTGCAAGCGAATTACTTTAGGCTTTTTCTGAGAAGTAATGCATTCTTCATCGACGATGATTTCTTTAATGGTTGGATCCGATGGAATATCAAACATTAACTCTAATAAAAGACTTTCTACAATCATTCTTAAAGCACGAGCTCCTGTTCCTGTTTTCTTTGCTTTTTCAGCCATAGCTCTTAGACCATCATCTGTAAATTTTAAAGAGACATTTTCTTCTGCAAACAGATATTGATATTGCTTGATAATAGCATTTTTCGGTTTAATCAGAATGTCAACAAGGTCTTGAATGGTTAACTCATTACAATTAGCAATGCTATTAAAGCGGCCTACAAATTCTGGGATCATGCCAAATTGAATGAGGTCCTCGGGTTCTACTTTGGAAAGCAGATAATTGATTTCATTGGTATCAAATACACGCGCTTCTCCTACATCGAAACCAATTGTACTCTTACCAAGCCTTTTAGCGATAATTTTTTCAAGATGCACAAAGGCACCACCCACAATAAACAGAATGTTTTGTGTATTTACACGAATATACTCTTGATTAGGATGTTTTCTTCCTCCTTTAGGAGGGACATTGGCAATGGTACCTTCTACAATTTTTAAAAGGGCTTGTTGCACTCCTTCTCCAGATACATCACGTGTAATAGAAACATTACCAGTTGTTTTGCGAACCTTATCGATTTCATCTACATAAATAATGCCCTGTTCAGCACGTGCAATATCATAATCTGCTGCTTGTACAAGACGTAAAATGATATTCTCTACATCCTCACCTACATAACCAGCTTCGGTTAAAGTAGTAGCATCTGCAATCGCAAAAGGTACATCTAGGATATTGGCCAAAGTACGCGCAATGAGAGTTTTTCCAGATCCCGTAGGCCCTAACAATAAAACATTGGATTTACTATATTCGATTTCACTCTCCTTTTGCAAAGAGCGAATCCTTTTATAATGATTATAAACAGCAACCGAAATGGTCTTTTTGGCTCTTTCTTGGCCAATGACATAAGCATCCAAAGAAGCTTTAATCTCTTTTGGTTTTAGTATCTTTAGCTCATGATGAATTGGCTTTTTATCGACAATTTCAATGCACAGGCGCACACATTTATCACAAATGTAGGATTCAGGACCAGATATCAGTTTCTCCACAGCTTCTTCTGGGCGGCCGCAAAAAGAGCAGTGGGCGCCATTTTTTTCTTTTTTTGTCATAACTCTTAAAAATCTCGGTTTTTATTCTTGTTTTGTCGCTGGAGTTTTTTGTGGTTGTGTAGCTATTTTGTCAATGAGACCATATTCTTTTGCTTCTTCTGGATTCATAAAAAAATCCCGTTCAGAGTCTTCAACGATTTTAGCAATATCTTGACCTGTAAGTTGTGCTAAAAGCTTAGAGCAAATTCTTTTAAGTTCAATAATTTCTTTAGCTTGAATAGCAATATCAGCAGAAGAACCACCAATACCACCCATAGGCTGGTGAATCATAATTCGACTGTGAGGTAATGCAAATCGTTTGCCTTTAGTGCCAGCAGCTAGAAGAAGAGCTGCCATAGAACAAGATTGTCCTATACAGTAAGTATTAATTTCATAATCCATAAACATCATGGTGTCATAAATTGCTAATCCAGCCGAGATATAACCGCCTGGAGAATTTATGTAGATACTTATAGCTTTTTTAGGGTCTTCAGCACGTAAAAAAAGCATTTGGGCAATGATTACATCAGCTACTTGATCTGTAATCTCTGTGCCTATAAAAACAATTCTGTCTTTTAATAAACGGGAAAAAATATCCATGGCGCGCTCGCCACGGCCTGTATCTTCAATCACATATGGAACATTCATACGATAGACCTCAAAAGCGGTTAATGTGAATTATCTAGTATTGCTCAATGAAAAGATAATCTGCAAGTTGAACTAGCTTAACTTAAAACTTTGCATATTTAATAATCCAGTCTTCTGCCTTTTCTAAGATCAAGCGAGAATATGCTTCCGCATGTTCAATTTCAGGATGATTAGAGTGATTAGTATTTTGGGGATTAAGTAAAATTTCAAGTGGGGTAGAGGCAGCAGAGGGGATGTCTTCTGCAGCAATCCGAATATTTGCTTCGTCTACAATTTTACGGCATAAATAAAACATTCGAACAGCTTTTTCCGATTGTTGTTGGATTGTTTCAAACATTTTTTTGCGCTCTTCTGCTTTCAAATTATCCCAATAGCTTTTAAAATCAGCATTTTGAGCTAACTGCTGAATTCTAAATTCGACTTCTTTCTGAACCAGCGTCACAGGTAAATCAAAAGGAAATTGCTTTAATAAAATCTCTGTTACTTGTTCACGCAGAGCTTCTTGAACGTGTGCATCAGCCTGCTTATTTAATAATTCTTCTACTCGTTGATGTAGTTCTTCAACAGAAGAGACCCCAAGTAGTTTAGCAAACTTTTCATCAATAGGAGGCAATGTTGCTAAATCAATAGATTTAATCGTAATCCGCGTTTTTTTCGGTTTTAGTTCTTCTTTTTCCTCCTGAGACGCATTTTGATCGGGAACACTTACGCCCTCAGTTGTATCAGAGATGTTTTTGCCAAGGACAAGGGGTAGCATCCACTCAGCCATCCCCTTTGCATTTACCTCGAAACGCGTATTGGAAAATAAGGGAGTTCCTTCTTCAACCAGATCTACATCTAAAGTTACAAAGTCATTTTCCTGGACAGGACGATCGGTTATTTTGTTCCATTTAGCAAAGAAGAATTGCGTTTGACGGATAGTTTCAGTAATTTTTTCAGGGGTTACTTCCGGTTTTTTCACGCTTTTTAACTGGATTTCTTTGGGATCTATAAAAGGAAGCGTCGGTTCGGTTTCAAAAGAGAGCGCTAAGAGAGCCCCATGAGATGAATGATTTTTCATGCTATAAGAGACTTTGGCTTCTTTGTGTAGCATAGGAATACTAGCGAGCTTCTGGCACTCTTGAAAAGCAGCATTGGCAATTTCTTGGTGCCATTGTTTTTTGATTTCATCGGGGAAGTTTTTTTCAATGAGGTTATCAGGAGCTTTTCCTTTTCGAAAGCGAGGCAGAGCAACGCTTTTCCCTACTTTCTTAAGCGCTTTTTTATAAGTCGCTTGTATCAATGGTTTTAAAGCTTCAACATCAAATTCAACAATACAAGAGGGCTTATTGTGAATGGTAAAACGCACATACTCATTTATCAACTGCCTGGGCTCTGCTGTTGCTTTATCCATTGTAAATCGCTCCTTTAAATTTAAATTGTATAGCGGGTGATGAGGTTCGAACTCACGACCCTCACGTTGGCAACGTGATGCTCTACCGCTGAGCTACACCCGCAGGTATTAAAAAAATAGCGGGTGATGAGGCTCGAACTCACGACCCTCACGTTGGCAACGTGATGCTCTACCGCTGAGCTACACCCGCTTGTACAGAGGATAAAGAGTATATCCATAGAATTTTTTTGCAGCAAGTGTTGCGATTAAAAAAATAGAATTTAAAAAAAGAAACCCGCTTTAGCTTTATGAAATAAGTAAAGTGGGTTTTTTAAAATTCTATTTTTTTTCTGGAGAGATTTTTGGAGAATAAGAAGAACCGCTATCGCTAGATATATGACTTGATGCAACTGTTATACCACCTAGGCTTGTATTATCGTCAAAATCACCTTCTCGGCGGTTATCTGATTCCTCAAAGGATCTTATGCTAGCTGTGTCACTGCTAGCAAGATCGTCAAAATTATCATGGTCATTTGAAGGGAAGAAATAGTTTTTAGCTTGCTTAAAAAGTCCCTTTTTTCTTTCTGTTTTTTCAGTATCTTCATCTGTATTCGATTTTAAGTAGGAAAGAGAGTTTTTAATTTTTTCAATAATTTTCTTAGGGAAAGAAGCTTCTTCTTTTTTTACCTGTTTGAAGGGGATGTCTAAAGCTGCTAAATTTGAAGCTTTTCTTTTGACGGGAGCTTTTGTGGCAGGGAAAATATTTGTAGATTTGATCTGGTTTTCAAGTAAATTTTTAAATTCTCTAATAACTTTTTTGTTTACAGAGCACTTTATATGAGAAGATTTATTTTTATAGACTTTCCATTTCTTTTTAGTTTTAGCGTGCAGTTGTAGAGTTCCTCTAAAAAAATGTTCTCTTTGAACTTTATTTAATACTTTAATGGTTCGATGCTCTATTCGTTGCCAATCTGCTTCTGAGTAAGCTAGCTTTCTCTTATTATCATGTACGGTGATGCGGTATCTTTTGCCCCTCCATTTAACTATTGTATAATATTGAGAGCCGGTTTTTCCACACTGTTTTAGCTTAAAGCGTAGTTTTTCTTTGCCTGGTAAAGGTTCCTGTGAAAATACAACATCAAAGGCTACTTCTTCCACCCGATTGGTGCTAGGAGGGGTTTCATAACCTCCATGGCTAGAGAGGTTGTTAGTAACAACTTGGGCTGTATTGTTATGGATCTTCATATATTTATTCTCCTATTTACATCTATTTTATAGGATTAATATTTATTTATTGTTAATTAACTAAAATAAAATAATTTAATTAATAAGTTTTATTATTATTTACATCTAATCTTCTGTTTATTAGTTGCTTATTGTTAAAAAAAATACATATTATTAATTATAAGCGACTTATGTACTAAGAAAGATTCAATCACATAGCCTAAACACTCTTGTTTCACTACCTTTAAATTTTTAGGTTCTTGAGAAGAATTGGGGGTAGCTCTTTCATACATAATTTCCCATTATGACATTGGCTTACCCCACTAATTTGGCATTTTTTCTTATGAAAATTGTATAATTTTAGTTTGAAGTATTCTTGATCACGAAAACCATATGCTTCCCTTTTAAGAGCCTGTTTAAAATCTTCTCATTAAGGTATAATGATAGTTTTCATAAAACCTTTGGAGGTAGTTATGACCCGCTCTTATCCAAGCGATATTTCTCGTATAAAAACCATTTGTTCGGTGTAAAAAATGTTTTAGCAGATGGAGGATATTCTGGAGAAAAATTTGCAAAGAGTGTGCAGGAGATATTAGGATGTATACTCGTTTACATTTAAATTAAGAGTTTGAATATATAAACATTTTTATACAAAAGATAACATCTTCTTGCAAGATAGAGTAGTTTTTTCAAAAAAATCTATTTATGCAATTCTTAATTTGAAATCAAACTAGTATATAGTAGAAATAGCTAAAAGAAATACACTTCATACTTTTACAGTTATTCCCAAAAGATGGGTTGTAGAGCGTTCTTTTGCGTGGATAGAAAAATGTCGCAGGCTATGGAAAAATTGCGAAAGAAAACTACATACAAGCCTGAATATGGTGATTCTTGCTTTTATTGCTCTACTTTTGAAAAGATTTTAAACAGGATCTTAGAGAACTCGTTTGTTTTTAAATTAAGATTTAACTAAGCAAAATTATCCTAGATAAAAGAGGCTGGAATTCTTCTCGATATTTAGGAATGTTTTCAAAAAAGGCATAAATTGCCGCCTTGAAATCTAAGAGCCTGTTTAAAATCTTTTCAAAAGTAGAGCAATAAAAGCAAGAATCACCATATTCAGGCTTGTATGTAGTTTTCTTTCGCAATTTTTCCATA
>NZ_JAAVTY010000003.1:0-39054 GCF_018642185.1 Candidatus Rhabdochlamydia sp. W815
ATTTTCCTAAAACACAAAGCTTTTTAGATACGACTTCCAAGGATATGGAAAGGGTGGAAACTTATACTAAATAACAGACCTAGAAAGGCTCTCAACTTCGAAACTCCACTAGAAGTGTTTAGGAGATTATCTACAAACATGCTATGCTCGGGTGCACAATAGATGTTTTTTCAAGTATTTATATGTTCTTTTTTGTGCACTTCGAGGTTGAAAGGGCCTATTATTAAAAATGCTATTTTTGCTTAAACGATAGAAATATCTACATTTATTCAATTTTGTATACATTATTATCATTACGGAATTTGTTGGTCAAGTTTTGCTTTAACCAATTAAAAATCAGTAACATACAGTAAAAATTTGAACCCATTCATAGCTTAGGTGAGGATTATTAGAAAATATATCTTGGGAGCTTTAGTTTTTTAAACTATGTACTTGGGAAAGCCTACAATTGATTTATAGCATAATAGAAGGTGTAGAACACCATTCATAGCTCGATGCGGGTGCTGTTCACCTCTGAGAGAATACGCCTTTGCAATAGCATCCTTAGAGCAACCTGTTTCCCAGGGAAAAAGCTTTAGACCCATTTTTGCCTGGCGTATTGCTTCTACCCAATACATGGAAGCCAGATCTAACCAGTGATAAGGAAAGAGGAGAGCTTCTTGTAATTCAGGATCGATGAGATAAGAAAAAAAAGCTCGGTCAAAAGAGGGATTTTGACAAATAAAAACAGCTTTGCCTCGGGTGATTTGGTTTTTAGCAAAGCAATCTTGTATTTGTTGAGCCACTAATTGAGAAGGTAACCCTTGACGCACCATTTGCCAATTGAACCCATTAACTTCTAGACTTTTAAGATCACTTTTTTGCCAATCTTCTAGGCTGATGCCAATTACTGACTCAAAAGAATCTTTGTAAGTACCTGTTGTAAGGTTCATTATTTGAAAAGCAATTTCTATGATTTTATGTTTTTGTGGGTTTAAACCATTGGTTTCTGTGTCTAAAAAAATTCCTAACACATTAATCCTTTTAATTAAAAAATTAAGAACAGTCGAGGTTAACAAGAAAAGTAAACAGATTCAATAAGTATTTTCTTTGTACATAATATTTTATTTGATATATCCCATTTAGTTCTAAGAGAAAGCAATTGAGGTATTAAGCCCCTATAGGGCATTATTTTTTTAACTCTTTTAAAGAATGGTAGCAAACTAAGTAATCTGTTACTATAGATGATCTATTATTTTACTCCTAAAGGTCGATCATCCATGATTTCTCCGCATAAGTTTCGAGAAGTTGTATTTCAACTCCTTTATAGTGCTGATTTTAGTCAATGTCCAATGGAAGATATAATGCCTATGGTTATGGAAAAAGTTACTGTTACAAAAAAAGTGGTTCGTGAAGCATATGCTATGCAGCAGCTAATTACCGCTCGAGAAGAGGAGATAGATGCTATGATAAAAAAGCATGCACAGAATTATCAGGTAAATCGTATACCTAAGGTTGAACATAATGTTTTGCGTCTAGGTATTTACGAATTGCTTTATTGCCCAGATCAGCCTTTTAAAATAACCATTTCCGAAGCCATTCGCTTATCTCGTAAATTTGCTACAAAAGAATCAGCTAATTTTATCAATGCTGTTTTAGATAGCGTCTATCAATCTATAGAACCATGTTAGTATTTCAATCCGGGAAATTATTAAAAGATTATACAACCATCCAAATAGGCGGCCCAGCAGATGAGTTTATTGCAATAGATTCTATAGAAGGGATGCAAGAGGTTTTGCATTATTGTTTTACATGCAACCGAGATTTTTTCATTTTAGGTAAAGGCTCAAATTGTCTATTTCACGATGATGGATTTAAAGGACTTGTTATTTTAAATAAAGTTGCTTTTTGCTCATTTGAACAAGAGGTTGTATCTGTGGGTGCAGGCTATAGTTTTTCTTATTTAGGAACTCAAACAGCAAAAAGGAGTTTATCCGGCTTAGAATTTGCTTCAGGAATTCCAGGCTCTGTTGGAGGAGCAATTTACATGAATGCAGGAGCCTCTTCTTTTGAAACAGCAGATTGTTTGCAAGAGGTTACATTTATTGGACAAAGCGGTAAAATAGAGGTTTTGTCCCGTGACCAGATGGACTTTTCCTATCGATTTTCTTCTTTTCAAAACCGCAAAGGAGCAATTGTAGCAGCAAGGTTTAAGCTAACTAAAACAGAAGATGTAAAGAAAAAACAGCTTGATCTGATAGGTTATCGAATCAAAACACAGCCTTATAAAGATTTATCAGCGGGGTGCATATTTCGTAACCCTGATAAGTTATCGGCAGGGGCTCTTATTGAAAAATGCGACCTTAAAGGCGCTTGTATAGGAGATGCAGAGGTTTCCTTAATGCATGCAAACTTTATCATTAATAAAAAAAAAGCAACCGCTAGTCAAGTCTGTACATTAATACAACTTGTCCAACGGACAGTAAAAGAAAAAGAGGGGGTTGATCTAAAGATGGAAATTCTTTGTATCCCATATTGCTTAGATGTTTCGCGCTGATTTACATTGCCATACAACCTGTAGCGATGGAACAAGTAGTCCTGAAGAGTTGCTACATCAAGCAAAAAGTATTGGCCTGCAAGGGCTGTCAATTACAGATCATGACACAACCGCTGCTTATACGACTGCCGCTCCTATTGCTAAGAAGCTTGGACTCCTTTTAGGTACCGGGGTAGAATTTTCTTGCAGCTTCGAAGAACAAAGCGTTCATATATTAGCTTATGATTTTATTTTATCGAACCCCATTATTGAAACGCTTTGCAAAGAGCAACAGTTTAATCGAACAAAGAGAAATCAAGTTATTTTAGAGAAATTGCAATCTAAAGGAATTTTCATAGAGCAAGAAGAGCTAAATAGCTTAAGAGGAGTTCTCGGACGTCCCCACATTGCGCAATTAATGATAAAAAAAGGTTATGTGAACTCCATACAAGAAGCATTTACTCTTTATTTAGGAGATAATAAATCGTGTTTTTATCGAGGAGACTTACTTCAAATAGAGGAGACAATACATTTAATTCACCGGGCCCAGGCAAAAGTTTTTCTAGCTCATCCGCATCTTCTTTTGTCGCGATCTATCTTTGTAAAAAATCTATTCAAATTACCCTTTGATGGAATAGAATGCTATTATGCAAAAATTTCTTCTACCCAAGAAAAAAGATGGGTTAAATTAGCTAGATCTAAAGATTTATTAATAAGTGGGGGATCTGATTATCATGGGAATATAAAAAGTTATTTGCCTTTAGGTTGTTCATGGGTAGATAGAGATACTTTCTTTTCGATTTTTCAAAATATATTATAAAAAATATGTCTAATTATAAAAAAATGCTTAAACAGCTTTTAGAAACGCCTTTATTAAAAGAAAAGCCAAGCACTCTAGAAAATGTGCAGTCTTTGAATAGAGCGCTTTCTTACCCTACAAGCACGTATTCTACCATTCACGTTGCAGGAACCAACGGAAAAGGTTCTGTCTCTATGAAAATAGCTAAAGCTTTAGAATACTGTGGTTATCGTGTTGGATTATATACTTCACCTCATATCCATTCGCCTCGTGAGAGAATTTGCATTAACTCAGAAATCATTTCTGAAGAAGAAATGGTCTGTGGAGCGGAAAAACTTTTTAATGTGTGTCAAAAGCTAGAATTGAATCTCTCTTTTTTTGAATATATGACCTTTTTAGCTTTTGAATTTTTCTGTGAAAAGCGTGTAGATGTAGCAGTCATTGAAACGGGACTGGGTGGTAGGTTAGATGCTACCAATATATTATGTCCTATTCTTACGATTATTACCTCTATTAGTAAAGAACATATCCAATTCTTAGGTCAAAATTTAGAGAAGATAGCTTTTGAAAAAGCGGGCATTTTAAAACCTAAAGTTCCTGTTGTTTTAGGGCCTAGAGCTCGTTTTCAATCTATTTATAAACACGCTTGCGCTTTGCATTGCCCAGTTTGTTATGTAAGTAAATTTTTTCATTTTTTTGATGAAGAAAACAGTGAAATTGCTAAAAATGCCTTAGAGCAACTTAAAACCGATTTTATTTTAAGTCAAAAAGCCATAAATCAAGCTCTTATTTTACGGCCTAGTTGTCGTTTTGAAATTTGTGGGGATATAATTTTTGATGTAGCGCATAATCCAGAAGCTATATTTTATCTCTTGCAAGCGTTGCACTATTTTTTCCCCAAAAGGAGCTTACGTTTTGTAGTAGGCTTTTCAAAAGATAAAGATTATGAAAGCTGTTTAGAGCTAATAGCACCTGTTGCAATACATATTCATTTAGTCCAGGGAAGCTCTAGGTTAGTGTCTACAAATGAACTCTCTTTTGCACTAAAAGATGCGCCTTCCTCCTTTTACACCTGCCATCAGAGTATAGAAGAAGGAGTTAAGGCAGCTTTTAGCTTTGCTTTTCAAGCAAATGAGTTAACAGTTGTCTGTGGTAGTTTTTATATTATGCAAGAAGCTAAAAGCGTTGCTTATCCTATAAAAGCCTTTGATTTAAATATGCAAGGAGCGCCTATTGCTTTTTCTTGATCTAAAATTTCAAATAATTCCAAGAAGATCTCATTAACTTCTTCTTTAGAAGGAACTCCTTCATGTGTACCTACCAATTCCCGAGCGGTCCCTATTAAACATTGAATGGTTTCAAAAGTATTTTCAAAAATGTTTGTATTTAAGAATTCCATGTTTTCACGCACACGTTTTTTATATTCCTCAGGTAAAAGATTAAAACGATGTTTTGCCTGGCTGTTCTGATCGTTATATAACAGGGCTGCAATTTCAAATAATTCTTCTATGTATTCGATGTAAAACCCTAGATAAAGCAAGCTTTTTTGCTTAGAAAACCAGTTCAAATGAGAGAAGTTTTTATTTTTTTTGAGATTTTTTTCCGCTTGTTTAAGAATCACTTTGGCTTCTGCAACTACCTGCCTATCAGCAACAGCAGGGCGGTGATGATATTCAAAATCGTGAATCTGTTGTTTTAAAATGCGTATTGCTTTACGGGTAACATGCTCTTTTAGTTCTTCAGATCTGTATCTGATTAAACTAATTTCTTGTTCCACTAAGCGATCTTCAAGTTGTCTGTATAGGCTGATAAGAATTTCTTTAGAGTGCTTAGCAAAAGAAAGATCTATTTGATATAAATTTTGAATCTCCTTTTCTATAGCAGCTAGCTGCTTAGAAAAATACTCGTATGCTTTAGGGGAAATAAAGCAACGTCCGATCTCTTCAGAAAGAGATTGTAGCTTAAAATGTAAGCTTAAATAAGTAATTTTTTGTGTCATATTAATTAATTGTTTTATTTATTAATCTTAATTAAGTGTAATTAACCGTACGCTTGATTCTATTTCTAAATTATTTAGAAATCAATGCTAATAAATATCTTTATTGTTTGTTGTTAATTATTTTTTCTTTTGTGGTTTTTTCTTTTTTCTCTATATATCTCTTCAATAAAAGAGATATATTATTATTTTTAATATGTAAACTTTTTTATCATTTTTTGCTTTTTGTTTTAGCTAAAGAATAGACAAGAGAGATGCAAGAAATGATTTAATAACTATTTTTTTTTTGAATCAATAACAAAGAAGCAGACGCGTATTTATTTGGCCAGGAATGATGGCAAATCACATATTGAGAAGGAGACAATTCTTGTGCTTTCTGTAACAATAAGTTTTGCTCTCTAGCGCCTTCTACATGACCTGGGTAGCAGCAAATAGTAATTAACCCCCCTGGCATAATCAGTTCAAGAGCGAGCTTAAGACTTTTTAGCGTATCTTCTGTAAAGGTAGTGATTTTTTTATTGCTGCCTGGAAGATATCCCAAGTTGTATATAATTAAGCGGATAGAGTATTTATAGGCAAGAGAAGGGAAACGAATATGCGATGTACAAAATAAATGCATTTTTTTATATTCGTCTTCTTGTAAATGATTTTTTAATAAAGTAGTGGTATTTTCAATGGCAATTTGTTGTTTATCTAGGCCAATAACCCCGCCTAAAGAAAGCTTCCCTAGCTGCAAAGTATCTTTGCCATTTCCGCAAGTTGCGTCAATGGCCCAATCTCCTGGTTGTAAGACTATTTTCCAATAAAAGCGCGCCAATTCTAAGTGGGAGTGCAGGGATAGATAAGTCATAAAAATCTTTTGAAAAAAGCAAATGGTTCTTCAGTATAAATCCAAAAGGAAATTCGATCAACTATATTTAGTAAAATGAGTTGTTTTAAAGAAGTTGATTAGAATTCAATCATTTCGGTATCATCTTTAGATATCTAAACTTTTATTAATGGGGTATTAGCTCAGTTGGTTAGAGCGCCACGTTGACATCGTGGAGGTCGGCTGTTCGAGTCAGCTATATCCCAAGCTTTCTATGTCTAAAAATAACGATATAATTGAAAATCAAGTAAATTCTCTGCTTTTAGCAGCAGCAGTTGTAGAACTATTTCCAAAAGCGCTCTTGGTAGAAGGCCAGGGGACAGAGACTTGTTTTTTTTACGATATCGTTTTTCCTTTTGATTTTGAACCCCATCTTATAGGGGTTATTGAAGATAGAATGAGGATGATTTATAAAGAAGATAGGGTTTTAAGATTTCTTGAGATGACACCTCATAATGCTGCTTTGTGGATGGAGCATCAAAAACAATATCTAATCGCTAAAAAATTAAAAAAACACTTCTGTTCTTTAATAATCATGGGGCAAATAGGAGAATTTGCTACATGGGTTCCTCATCTAAATCTTCCCACGAATAGAACCCCATTTACAGCAAAATTAAAAGAATCTTTTTTAGTTTGCTCTTTTATCCCAAGGCTTGTTCGGATTGTTGGCATAGCAAACAGCTCTTGCAAAAAAAAGCGTTTATTTTGGCAGGAACACAATCATCTTCAGCTAGTTTGTGATATGCAGCTTTTTATGCCTTTAGAAAACCAGAAAGGATGGGTTTGGCTATCTAAAGCAGAAGCCTTAAAAGAGCTTTTGATAAACTACTGGAAAAAAGAATCCATCAAGGAGAATATGGAATTTATCACCTCTCCTTATTTGCTAGCTCCTGCTAAGAGCTTTGATCCTGTAGTTGCGTATCATAAGCAGGTCTTTCAGACTTCTCAAAAAAAAATAAATAGGTTAGGAGAGCTTGCATGGGTCATAAATCCAGATTCTAGCGATATGCAGCAAGGGCTTTTTCAGTCTTTTTGTCATTTGACTGATTTTACCCATCTCTTTTGCTCGAAAGAAAACTTATTAAAAGAGTGTATTTCTTCCTTGCAATTCATTTTAAAAATCCCTAAAATCTTGGGTTTTGAGTTCGAAATTGTTTTACGCGGTTCTTATAGTAAAATTAGAAAAAAAAATGACATGCATTTATCTATCATGCAAAAGGCCTTAAAGAAATTGCAGTTAGAGTATCGTATAGAGAAGAAAGGTCATTCTGATTTTATAGAACGCATAGAAATACATATTGCAGACAGCTTAAAAAGATGGTGGTGCGGACCTTTTTTAAGCCTTTTAAAGAGCGATCAAGAAGCAATTCTTCTACGCTCTATGTTTGGTAATTTGGAAAGAATGGTAGGATTGCTTGTTGAGCAAACAGGAGGCAAGCTGCCGTTTTGGTTAACTAGTGAAAATGTACGTGTTATTGTGGTTGATGCTGAAAGCAAGTTATAAGCCGAGACGGTTCGCTCGCAATTAAGCCGAAAAAGCATTAATAGATGATTAATATTAGCGTTTCTTTAGCACAGCGTTTCTATAAGGCAATTAAAGCACATATTTCTTATATTGTGTTTATTGGCAAAAAGAAGCGGTTAACAAATATGCTTACTTTGCATGAGTCAGGCTTAAATCAAGAACAGAGCATAACATTAGATGCTTTGTTTACACGGATACAAATGGCAACTGGGGGTAAGAACTCTGAATCTGAGAATCAATAGAGAAATTCGTGCTTTAAAAGTGCGTGTAATTGATAAAGAAGGAAATCAATTAGGGATTTTGTCATTAGCTGAGGCTTTGACAAAAGCAGAGCAAATGGGACTGGATTTGGTGGAAATCGCTCCAAATGCGGCTCCTCCTGTTTGTAAAATTATCGATTATGGTAAATATCGTTATCAACTAACAAAAAAAGAAAAAGAACAAAAAAAGTCGCAGCATCAGGTTAAAGTTAAAGAAATAAAGATTAAGCCAAATACAGATGATCACGATATCATGGTAAAATTAAAACATGCACGTGACTTCATCTCTAAAGGGAATAAAGTTCGAATTACTTGTACATTGCGCGGTAGAGAAATGGCGCGACCTGAATATGCACAAAAAGCGGTTTTAGGAGTGTGTGAAGCTCTTATCGATGTAGCCACCCCTGAATCTCCGGCTAAAATGCTTGGGCGTAGTTTATCAGTTGTATTAGCGCCGGGGACTGCAAAGAAAAGCAGTAAAATAGTTTAAGAATAAAGAGGTAAGCTATGCCAAAAATGAAAACGAAAAAAGCAGTAAGCGCCAGGTTTAAAGTGACGGGAACAGGAAAACTGGTTCGTCGACGTCCTGGATGCCGTCATATACTGACAAAGAAATCTTCCAAACGCAAACGCAAATTACACCGCCCTACATTAGTAGATCAAGGGCAGGTAAAAATGTATGCTCGTTTAATGGGAGTGGGGTGAGTTACCCTTTAGAATTTAAAAAAATAATGGAGAATCTATATGGTTAGAGTCACAAACTCTGTGGCTTCCAAGCGTTCCCGCAAGAGACTATTCAAGCGTGCTAAGGGATTTGTTGGAGACCGCAAAAATCACCTTCGTTTGACAAAGGACGCCGTATTATCAGCAGAGGCTTTTAATTATCGTCATCGTAAGCTGAAGAAAAGAGAATTCCGCAGCTTATGGATTACTCGTATTAGTGCAGGGGCAAAGATAAACGGGATTTCTTACAGTAAGCTCGTTCATGGCATGTCACTGGCTAATTGTCGGATTAACCGCAAAAGACTTGCTGAAATGGCAGAAAGCGATCCTAAAGGATTTACTGCGATTGCAAATGTTGCTAAGCTTGCATGTTGTTAGGTTTTTATTTTTTCTTAAAAGCGCTTGTTTATAAACAAGCGCTTATTTAGAAGGATTTTTTTGTGCGCGATACAATTTCTTCTATTCAAAAGCAATTTCAATCTGATTTATCACAAATTAAAAATAGCAAAGATGTTGAGCTGCTGAAGGTAAAATACCTTGGAAAAAAGGGTTTGATCCAACACATAATGCAACAACTGAAAGAGGTTTCTAAAGATCTTCGACCTCAAATAGGAAAAGAGATTAATGATCTTAAAGAAGAAATCTTACAACTTTGTCAAAACGGACTTGAAAGCTTTCTAAACGTAGAACAAACCAAACGTTTATCTGAAGAAAAAATAGATGTGACAATTCCTGGAAGAAGGAGATTCATCGGCAGACGACATCCACTGCAATTAACCTTAAATAAGGTTATAGATTTGTTCTGTAATATGGGTTTTTCTGTACAATATGGTCCTGATATAGATAGTGATTACTACAACTACGAAGGATTAAATTTTCCTCCAGATCATCCAGCTCGAGATACGCAGGATACTTTCTACATTACAAAAGATCTATTATTGCGCTCACATACCTCTAATACGCAGCTACGTGTAATGCAAGAAAAAACACCGCCTATTCGAATTATTGCTCCAGGAACCGTTTATCGCAATGAAACAATTAGCAGTAGATCACATGTGTTTTTTCATCAAATAGAAGGTTTGTATATTGATCGCAAAGTCACATTTGCAGATCTATTAGCTACGATGGACGAATTTTGGAAAAAGCTCTTTGGTCCATCTGTTCAAACACGCTTTCGCCCTAGTTATTTTCCCTTTGTAGAACCAGGCCTTGAAGTAGATATTGCTTGTACTTCCTGCAAAGCGCAAGGGTGTAGATTGTGTAAACATACAGGCTGGTTAGAAGTTGCAGGAGCCGGTATGGTGCACCCACAAGTTCTTAGGAATGCGAATATTGATCCAGAAGAATATTCCGGATATGCCTGGGGAATGGGTATTGAAAGAGTCGCTATGCTGCTTTACGGGGTTAAGGATATTCGATTGTTTACCGAAAACAATTTGCGGTTTTTAAATCAGTTTGCTTGAAAATTAAAACCTATTCGTTATACTTTTTAAATCCTTAAGGAGGAGTGGCAGAGTGGCCGATCGCGGCTGTCTTGAAAACAGCAGTCGGGCAACCGACCGTGGGTTCGAATCCTACCTCCTCCGTTTTTATAAAGCGTTAATAGTCTATGAACATATATTAAATTTATTATTTAAAAAATGTACGCCGACTTAAAAAATTCATTCAATAGCCCAGCAATCCAAACAGTAACAGTCCATTCCAATATGTTACCTTTCTTTCCCAGCGCACTGTATGGCGTTGCAAGCATGTCTTTAACTAAGAAATTGTTCTTTCCAATATCCAGCGCTGCTTTTTAAGGTGAGAGATACCTTGTTGTATTTTATATCCCTTGTTTTGGCGCACCCATGTAATATTTATTTCATAATGTTTTCTTTGATGCTAAATGTTCATAGCATATAGTGGTTCCGATTCAATATATGGAATTCATTTGTTGTTTCTAGGGTTTTTATTCTAAAAAAATAGAGCGGAAATTCTCTAAAATCCTGTAAATTATGGAATCAGGAAACTTAAAAGAGAGTTCAAAATGGCAAAGCTGTATTTTCGCTATGGTACTGTAGGGAGTGCAAAGACATTAAATTTATTAGCCGTGGCTCATAATTATAGAAGCCAAGAAAAAAAAGTTTTGCTGATTAAGCCAAGGATTGATGATCGATTTGGTCAAGAGCAGATTAAATCGCGAGCTGGTCTTGAAATGAAAGCAGATATTTTATTAGATGAAAATACAGCGCTTTTAAAGTATAACTGGGAAGGTACTAGTTGTATTTTAGTAGACGAGGCTCAATTTCTCTCTGCTTTACATATTGAAGAGCTAAGACACTTAACCGTTACACAAAATATTCCTGTGATTTGTTACGGATTGAGAACAGATTTTCGCGCACAGTTGTTTGAAGGGTCTTTGCGTTTAATGGAATTAGCAGATCGCATTGAAGAAGTAAAGGCAACTTGTCACTATTGTCATTCTAAATCCATCATGAATTTAAGACATGTAAATGGACAAGCTTGTCTAGATGGTCCTAGTATTCAACTAGGAGCGGAAGAATCTTTTTATCCCACTTGCTATGCTTGTTATATCGAGCAATTATCCTTTATTTCAAATGTCGTTGTGTAAAATTTTAGTACGATAATTCTGCATAAGTTGAACCATGAAGTGCAAATTGTGGATGGTGGCTAAAATCATACAGGTAGCTTCTTTTGCCTTAAATAAATGATGTAGATAAGCTAAACTGAATCTAGTACATGTAGAGCAAGAGCAGTTTTTTTCAGGTGGAGAAAACATGTGAGCATGAGAGTTTCTGCCAATTTTTACATGCCCTTCTTGAGTTAATAAAATGCCGTGACGAGCAGCCCTTGTGGGATAAGAAGAGTCAAAAGTATCAATTCCCATGGGTACGCACATTTCAATAGAGGTTAAATCTCCAATTCCTAATAAATGATTGGGCTTTTCAAGCGGCAGGTGTGACATAGTAGAGCGTAGAACCTCAAACATTTCTTGTTTGGTTCTGCCCATACTTCCTCCAATAGCAAAACCATCAAAGGGGAGCTTTGTTAAGTAACAGCAGCTTTTTTCTCTTAAAATAGCATCAATGCCACCGTGAATCACAGCGTATATCGCTTGGTTATTAGGGTTTTTTAAATGTGTATGTAAAGAGCGCTCTTCCCATCTATGCGTACGCGCTAAGGAAGCCTCCAAGGCATTTTTCTCGATATGATAAGGAGGGAGTTCATCGAGGGGAATAATAATATCAGCACCTAGGTCTTTTTGCGCTTCAATCGAGCTCTCTGGAGTGAGTAAGACTTTTTGTCCATCGCGATAGGAACGAAAAATTACACCTTCTTCAGAAATTTTTAATACATGCCCTGCTTGTTTTTTAGTCCCTTTGCCTTTTAATTCATCTGCGATAGAGCCATAGGCTAAGCTAAACACTTGAAATCCACCTGAGTCGGTGATAATGGGTAAACTGCGATTGATAAAACTATGCAACCCTCCAGCTTGTTTAACGATAGAAGTTCCTGGTTGAAGCAATAAATGGTAGGTATTGCAAAACATGAGCTGCAGACCTATCTCATGGACTGCTTGATTGTCAAGAGCCTTAATAGTCCCATTTGTACCCACTCCTACAAAGTTAGGGGTATCAATGATTCCATGAGGAGTATAGATTTTTCCTATTCTAGCTTTAGATGTAGTAGAGGTATGAATGAGTTCAAAGCGAAATGTCATGAGAGTCTCTTGGGGTTTGAGGAATCAACCATTTTATACAAGCCGTTAGAGGAGCTAATAAGGCAATGATGATAATCTTTACAAAATAACTGACTAAGATAATATCGGTTAAACAGGCAACAATACAAAAGAGACCTAAAAAAGAAAATAAAACGGTATCAAGCAGTTGTGCAATTGTTACGCAAATAGCATTGCGCATCCAAAAATGAATAGAGAGTTGCTTTTTTAAAAAGCCAAATAATCTTATGTCTAATTGCTGAACAATCATAAGAGTGGTTAGTGAAGCCAATAGCAGCCTGGGCGTTGGTGTTAAGATTTGAAGGAAAGCAGAGTGTGTGGTATCAAATGCAGAGGGTAGATAAAATAGGTGTATTTGAGACATTAGAGTAAAAAAAATCATAGCAAAGAAAGATACCCAAATGGCTTTTTTCGCCAGTTCTAAACCAAAATATTCCCTTAATAAATTTAAAGAAAAAATGCTGCCAATAGCAAAAACATCGCTGCATGTGATTTCCCATCCAAACCAAGAAATTTGTTTGATAACAAATAGATTAGCAAGAACTGCTTGCATAGCAATCGATGCAATTACTGCTTCTTTACCTAATTTTAAAGAAATTAGGACAAATAGCATTACAATCAAAAGGTGTGAAAAGAAAAGAATTTCGTTCATTAAAACTAAAAAAGTTAAAGAAAATAGAATACCATATTTTGGTAAATAAATAAAAGCCTTGTGCTTATTAAAAATAGAAACACTGATATTTTATTGCTAAATTTAGATTTTTTAGATATATCTGACCTATTTTTTATTATTGGAGGATTATGAACTTTACACAGATTGTTAACTATTTTATTTCTTTACTTGTCATCTGTAGTCCTTTTGCAGCTCTTCCTGCTTTGTTAAATTTGACGCAAGGAATGACATTAAAGGAAAAAAAAAATACAGGTCTAATTGCCGCTTTAGCAGTGGGGATAATTCTTATTTCCATAACTTGGATTGGGAGCTCTTTTTTAAGTTTTTTAGGAATTACTATACCTGCTTTTCAAATAACAGGTGGAATAGTGGTATTTTTGTTGGCTTTTTCTATGCTAAACGCACAGGTTAGCCGTATGAAGCAAACTATAGAAGATCAAAAAGAAGCGCAAAAAAAAGATTCAGTGGCTATTGTGCCTTTAGCTATTCCTATTACAGCAGGCCCCGGAGCTATCAGCACGGTAATTATAGCTAATGCTACTCATCCAGGCGTGACCAACCAGGTATACATGACGATCTGTGCAGCTTTAGTGGCTTTAGTGATAGGAGTTACCTTATATTTTGCTGGAAATATTGAGAAATTTTTAGGACAAACAGGCATTAATATTTTTAATCGAGTTGCTGGACTAATTTTAGCGGCAATGGCTATACAAATGCTGGCACAAGGAGCCATAGGTCTTTTAACAATCTTTTGGTAAACGCTGGTTTAAATAAACCGCAAGAGAGGGGTGGTGTATATTTAACCATTCCTGCAAAGGGGTAATTATTCTTTTGATTTCTTGATGTATGATCTTAGGATTTCTTTGATTAGAATCCCGGCAGAGACGCCCTAAATCAATCTGCATAGCTTGAGAGCCTACCAACCCAAGATTTTTATTGATTTTAGGATCTAAATCAAGAATGCCTTTTTTGCCCCTTTGTATAAAAAACTCGATTAAATTATCAATGACCACCTGAGCTCCTTTTTCTCCTTCTGTCTGAATGATCTGAGAAAGGCCTGGATAAATAAGTGAGGCTTTTTTTTGTACAATGCACACAACTTGATCTAAGAAAACCCAGTGGGCCATACCTATTTTATCGATTACTGTGACATAGCGGCTTAGGGGATAATTTTTTTGCAGCCTAGCAAAGATTAATCCACTTTCTTTAGAGAGATCTTCGCAAGCGATTTGATAGCTTTTACATTCTTTTTCAATCCGTTTTCTTAAACGTAATAGTTTTTTAAGGTATTGTTTTTGGAAACAAGGAAGCATAGAAAGCAGCTTTAGAGAAAAAGAAGGGTTAATTTTTCTAAATTTTAAAAATTTAATAACGTAATTTTTGTCTTTTGAGATAAAGGCATATGCTTGTCCTCCTTTTTCTAAGAAATAGAAAGGCTGGTCTAAGCAAGAGAGATCTGCATTTTGAAATAAAGCATCTATCTTCCATTCTTCTGTATCTGGGATAGAGCCTTGAATTTTTTCTACGCGAAAACCAGAGGTTTGATTATCGCAAAATGTTTTAATCAGAAAAAAACAGAAAGTAATAAGCCCCATGTTTAATAGCATTTCGCTTAATTTTAGTAATTTCATCCATTTATTGAATGTTAAATCTGCGCTCGACATTATTAAATATTCCAGGAACTAATTGATTGTTAGAATCTAAAAGCTGTAATCGAATATGATGAGCTCCTCTCTTAAGACCATATATATAATAAGGTTGCCACGAGGTAAGGATCTCTTTTGTAGCGTGATCGATTTCTACAGATACTTTATAGCCATCTCGGGATAGCTGGCAGTTGGTAATATAGAAGTCTAGTAAAATGGGTTGTGGATTACAGCCTTGTTGGCCACAACCTTGCTGAAAATACGTTCCTTGAGGTTCATTGTAAGTTAAGTAGGGTTTACATAAATCTACAAAAAAGCGCTGGTCGTGGTTTTGATGGTAAAAGGTTCTTACTGCAAAGCAACCTTTATCTTTTAGGCTTTCTTTAAAGGAACGAGCAGGAAAAACACGCATAACATGCATGCCAGGACGAAGCGCAAAAGGTATATCGAATAAAGCAATTTCATTGCTATTTTCATCAATTCCTCTCCATGCGTCCATATCCGATTCAGTAATGGTAAAATAAGGTTGATTATCAATGATCATATGGAGGGTTTGTCCTTTTGGATCATTGAAAATCTCTTTTTTGCGTGGAAATTCACTATCTACTCCCAGAGCAAGTCCTGTAATGCGAATTTGTCCTCTACTATCAGAACGACATAGCTTCTTTTCTGAAGGATAAATCACTTTTAAATTTACATGATCGGGTTCTGGAGTGGCAGACACAGGTACAATTCGCATAGAGGATTCAGAACAAAGATCTAAAGAAGAGCAAAGGGCTAAAGCAAATACAGTAGATATAAATAGTCTTTTCATATATCCCTCTTAAATTATAGGTTATAATTAATTTTTTTGTATATAAATGTCTAGATTATAACAAGGTCAAAATTGTTATATAGTAGTGCCAATTCAAACGGCTAGCTTAATGGGATTCAAGTCAAAGACTTGAAACTTGTCGTTAATCCTATATTTTTCTATACGATTGAATCGGAACCACTATATATTTAAGAATTGGGATTGATATGGATTTTGTTCTTGTTATTTGCATTGTAATTTTGGGGCTTATTTTTGATTATACCAATGGTTTTCACGATGCAGCAAATGTAGTCTCTACTGTCATAGCAACCCGTGTATTAACACCACTTGTAGCCATTTGTATGGCCTCGGCATTAAATGTGGTAGGAGCGACGCAAATTAGTGGTGTTGCTCAGACGATTGCATCTGGATTAGTAGATCCAAATTATACCTCTTCTATCACAATCATTGCTGCTTTATTAGGAGCCATCATTTGGAATGTTTTAACTTGGTTTTTAGGGATCCCCAGTAGTTCTTCTTATGCTTTGATCGGAGGTTTAATCGGCGCTGTCTGGGCACAAACCGGAGTACAAGCTATTTATTGGTATCCCTTAATAAAAAAGGTAATCATTCCGATGGTTCTTTCACCTTTAATTGGTTGCTTGTTTAGTTTTTCTTTTCTAAAGATATTACAATTTTTCCTAAAGCGTTTCGATAAATTTACTCGTTTATTTGCTTGCTTACAAATTGCTTCTTCTGCTCTTGTGGCTTTAGCTCATGGTTTAAATGATGCACAAAAAAGCATGGGAATCATTACCCTTGGACTTTTTAGTGCAGGCGTTATTTCCACAAATACTATCCCTCTTTGGGTGATTTTATCTTGTGCTTTGGTTATTGGGATTGGAACTGCCTCTGGAGGTTTTAGGATTATTCATACAGTAGGGTTTCGGATTACAAACCTTAAGTCTTATCAAGGATTTGCAGCAGAAAGCAGCTCTTCTTTCATTATTTTATTTGCTAGTTTTTTAGGAATGCCCATTAGTTCAACGCAGATGATTGTAGGTAGTATAACAGGAGTTGGTTTAGCAAAAGAGAAGCCTAGCGTGGAGTGGAAAACAGCCCGCAGGCTTGTTTTAACATGGGTTCTAACTCTGCCGCTTGCCGCTGGTTTTTCCTATCTGATTTTTATGTTATTTAAAGTTTTTATTTAAAAAAAGTAATAAGAATCGACCTCTTCATTTTTTTTAGGTCTTATAATACTCCAATGCAAATGAATACCATCTGATTTAAGATACATTTTTCCTATGTAAGTATCTCTTCCACATATATGAGGCTGTAAAGAGGTTAGCAGGTGATTGCTCAATCGATCCCATGATGGGCTTTTACGCGCTTTTTTTACGTTTCATCTGCTCTTCAAGAATCGCATCTTCGAGCTTTTTACCCGTTGCTAACCAAAACATACGCTCTTCAAGTTTATTTACTCTAGCATCAAGGCGCTCTTCGAGCTTATCCATTCTAGTTTCTAATCTATCGATGTGGTTATTGATGTCTACTTTGATTTCCGCTTTAAAGTTTTGTAAGAAGCCATAAATAACACCAATAACGGTTGCAGTAGCAGCTAACGATGTTAGAATCATGGATAGATCCATTTGATTTACCTTTAATTTTATGCTTAAGATTCCAATTAAGTACTTCAAGATAGGATGATTCCTGCTTTTAAGTGTAGCAGATTAAAATCTAAGAATGCAAGCTGATGTTAAATCTGAGACACTTATCAAAAGCAATTTCTTAGAAGTTAAAACCAAAGCCCTCTTATCTTGAACAGTTAGCACTAAGTCTTCCATTCTTAAGCATTTATTTATAATAAATAGATATTTTTGAAATTAAATTATTATTAAAATGATATATTTTATACTAATTGAATTATAATTGGATTATTATTAATAATAAGGCTATATTTAATAATACTATAAATAGGTGTTTGTATGGCTTCTAAAGCTGTTTCTGAATCTGAATTTATTGAAGCGGTAAATTATTTATCGCATCTTATTGAATTAAAGCCTTTTGAAAAAGAAGCTGCAATGAAACATGGTTTTAACGAACAAGATGATTTGTTAAAAAGAGAAAAGGTTCAGCAAATTTTCCGTACGATTTTAAATTATTTACGAAAAGTATATGAATCAGACCGAGAGTATTTCCATCCTCAGCAAATGGAAAAATCGGTTTATGCTGTTATGGCTCTAGCAGATGAAGCTGTGAAAAAATGGGATAGATATACTTTGCTTTTTAAGAAAACACAAGACAGGGAAAGCGTACAGCTTTTAAAAGAATACCGAGATCTAAAGCAGTTTTTTAAATCAAAGATCGTTCGTTTTAATAAAAAAGCTCTAGAAGTAGGGGTAGAGGAGCAGCGCATTACAAATAATGGTTTCTTAATCAAGGATTTAGAAACCATACGCTCAGATGTTGATTATGAGCTATTATTGCTACGTAAAGAAGAGGGGGGGTATTTTGCACCTTCTGCTTTATTAAGACATATCCTATTAGTAGGACAAAGCGATGAGCTTTTATTGCATTCTGAATATCAAGAACTTGTTTCTCATTTAAAAGCTACAAAAGATCTGCAAGCTCATATGATAGCTCAAAAGATGTTGAAACAGAGCCTATCTTCTATAGATGATTTTTTTAAACAGGTAAAAGAGTTTAAAACAGAAGAGAGTGTGATTTGTATGAGTAAAGCGTTAATTGCTTTAATGCTAGCTGCAAATCCTTATAATTTAATGAGAAATGATGCAGATAAAGTCTGTGAACAATACTTGGTGGATTTTTGTGTATTTTTACGTCAAGCTATCTCTCAGCCAAGATCTGGTCTTTTAACGGCTTTAATCGATCCTTTATATCACAAGCTTTCTTATCTATTATTTAAGCAAGCTTGCAATTATGAAAAAGCTCTTGAGTTAATTGGGCGGTTGATTGTTATGGGGCATAGTAGAAATGAACTGCTTTCAGCGCAAAGAATTCAATTGGATAGTGTAATTCTTTATCAAGATATAGCCATTCGTGCAGCTCTTAAAGCCTATCCAAGCGGTCCCTTAATGCAGGCTTTAGCTCTGGTAAGAGAACAACGCTTAGGACAGGGCTTAGATCTATGTACTCAAAAGAATTGGCCAATACAAATCTATACAATTCTAATGGAACAATTGAAGATTAGCTGTATGAAAATTGCTTCTATGACAACGCAAACAACTCTAACAGACGTAGAGCTTATTCCTGAATTTATAGGCTTTATGCAGGTTTTAGCAAGCAAAAATCAGAAATATTTAGTGGTTAACTTGCAAAATAGAGCCTCTTGGCAAGAAAAGGCAAGATGTATCTGCTTGGAGAAGTCTCAATACAAGCAAGAATTCTCAGACCACTTAAGTGTCATTACTTTTGATAGGGATAGTAATTTTTATCATCAAAGAGAAGGTAGTTCAAAGGCGAGTGATTTTTTATCAAAATGTGCACAAGAAGTGTTAAGTGGACAGGAATATGGGTTCTACTTTCCTCCGACAATGAATAGCAGTCGATTAACCTTTTTTGTAAATAAAGCTCTTTTATTGATTCACGAGCTCTTTTTTGATGGGAAAGAGGAATTTTCTCATCAAGATAGATTAGATTATATTGAGATTTTTCATTTCTTTTTGTTTTTGTATATAATAGATCAACTAGCACCAGATATTTTGAGCTTTACTTGCAAAGATGGTGTAGATACAAGTTCTACATTTAGTGCAGAGGTTTTTGCTTGGTTACATGTGATGAATCATCCAGAAGGTCTGCCTAAATCAAAAAGAGACTTTTTACTCTACTTACTATATGCCCCTGCAATGACATTAAGAGCGCGTAGCATAGATAAAGATCGCATTCAAAGAATGGCTAGTGCGATGCAGGTCTTTGTTGAAAAGCTCAACCATAATGGATTTGTCATGCAAGAAGCTTTTTCTCAGCTATATCAAATGAGCTTTTTTAAGAAGGCAGGTGTGCAAGAGGGCTAATTTAGGCTTAAATCTTCTGGAATCATGGATAGGGTGGCATATTTGCCACCCATCTCTCTTAAGAGAGTTTGCCAGATCTTTTCTTCTGGCGTATTAAAAATAAACAAAGAGGAAGCAGGATGAATGAACCAATTTCCTCTAATGCACTCTCTTTCTAACTGTCCTGGCCCCCAACCGCAATATCCAAAACATAGGCGAATGGCGGGTCCTTGAGAATTTGCAGAGGCTTCTTGTAAAAATTGCAAATCTCCTCCTAGGTAAATCTCTTCACAAAGATTTAGCGTTTGTTCTGGCAGCTTTTGTGACGAGTGAAGCAGCATCATTTGATTGGGTTGAATGGGTCCTCCTGCGCAAATATGCACATTGTCATTGTGCAGATCGTTTTGATTGAAGATTTCTTCTGGTAAATCTATTTCCAAACGTTTATTTACAATGAGCCCAAACGAACCAATGGAGCTATGTTCACAAAGGATAATCACACTCCGAAAGTAAATGCCAGCATCTATATTGGGACTTGCAATGAGAAAAAATCCCTTATTTAAACGTTTATAAGAAAGAGGATCTGCCATAGGGCTCCTTTATTGTGCTTGTATAAGTTCTTCGTTGTAAAGGCGCAAGTCATTTGTTAGATCTTCTACCTGTCGCATCAATTCCATAAATTCTTCCTGAAATTGGGAATTATCTAAGATGTCTTGTTTTTGAGGATTGTATTTGGCTTTATTGATTAACATGGAAATCCTTGCCATTGCGGTGTTTATCAGATCAATTTCAGTAGCAAAATATTCCTTAAAACCCAGAGGGGTATCTAAAGAGTTCATAAGACAAATGCGTTGAGCTCTTTGCCTTTGCCAGCTTTTATTAGAATTAAATAGAAGGCCGTAATGATTAATATCATTCATCATGGTATCTGCTTTACCCAAGATAGTTGTTAGGCGCCAATACACATCGTCTTGTTTGATTAATTTTCCAAGGGTCCCTGTTCCACACTCAAGATCGTAACTTAAGTGATCAAAGGACTCTGCTGTATTTCTCATATGAGCAATAGCTAATCCTGCATTACCAAAAGAGTTATAGGCATTTAGCTGATCGATGGCATCAGAAATTTGACTTGCTACACAAGAGAAATTATTAAGAGCCGTTTTTGTTTCATCTATGATTTCTTTATCTTGAAATTCCTGCAAAGTGAATTTGGCTTGAGCCATAGCATCTGCAAAGGAATCAGCCGCATTGATGAAAGATTGCTGATTAGCAAAAAACCAGTTGTTAAAAGCATCTGCTTTTTTTTGTAGATCCGCAAAAGCGTCTTTTAATTCTATGAAAGCACTTTCAATTGGATCTACCGAATCTGCGTAAATCGGTTGCCCCGAAATCAGTTTAGGGGTTGTGCCTTTAGGAGGAGCTTTAGGGATAATAGCAATAGATCTTTCTCCTAAAAGTCCTGCTGTTTGAACCATAACTTCATCTGTATCATATACTTTGACTTTGGAGTCGATCTTAAGCACAAGCTGATAGTAGTATAAGCGCTGTAGAAGATCGGATAGAGGCTTTTGCCTGGCATTTTGAATTTCCTCAATGGATGTCACTTCTCCAACGGGCTTACCTGCAAAAAGCACCCGAGTACCTACATTAATGCGATCAATATTAGAAAAACGTATGTATAGAGTTTGTTTACCATCTCCTACGCTAGGTTTTAAGAAGGCAACCATCCAAATAAGAAGAGCACATGCAACAATGACAAAAACACCAATTAACACACTTTTTGTTTGCTCACCCATGGTTTACTCTCTCCCTTAGCTTTCTCGGATCTTGTGAAATGCTGTTGTATAAAGATTTAATTAGAGGGTCATCAATTTCTAGAAATTGATCCCGAGGTGCTATATGTGCGATTTTACCATCTCGAATTAACGCTAGACGATCTCCGATGTATAACGCTGAAAACATATCGTGTGTAACAACAATACTTGTCGCTTTGAGCTCCTGTTGTGTTTTTACAATGAGTTTATTAATTTCCATAGCAATAATAGGATCTAATCCAGTAGTTGGTTCATCATATAAAATAATTTCCGGTCTATAAACAATTAAGCGGGCTAAGGCTGCTCGTTTACGCATACCCCCAGATAATTCAGAAGGCATTTTTTTCTGAGTACCTTTTAATCCTACAAGCTCTAGAGCCTGATCTACTTTAGCTGTAATTTCTTCAGGGGTATATTTTTTTTTAGTTAAGGGGTTTACGTGCTGGCTTAAGTAAAAACCTACGTTTTTTTCTACATTCATAGAGTCAAATAAGGCAGCTCCTTGAAACAACATACCCATATTGGCAACGGCCTTAGATAACTCTTCCTCTTTTAAATCGGTGATACATATCCCATTAACATCCACCATGCCCTTATCTGGTTTTATTAAACCAATTAGGTGTTTGAGTAAAACGCTTTTTCCAATCCCTGAAGGCCCCAAAATGACAAGGGTTTCTCCTTGGTTTACATCTAGATTTAAATCAGAAAAAACCACAAGGTCCTTAAAGCTTTTAGATAAATTGTGCACAGAAATCATAACGAGGTCTCAAAAAGTTCTAAGTGGATTAAATTTAAAACAATAGTCAGAAGAAAATTAACCAATAAAATAGCGCAATAAGTAATAACCACGCTATTAGTTGTATTTTCTCCTACCCCCGCTGCACCACCAGATGTGCGCATTCCCTTAAAACAAGAGATCGTCATAATCAGAGAGCCAAAAACAAAAGCCTTGGTGATTCCAACCACTAAATCAAAATAGGTCACATGAACAGGAATGGGATCTAAATAAGCCATAGGGGGCATATGAAAATAGTAAATAGAGAGCAAATAGCCACCAAAGATTCCCATAAAGATACTAAAAATGGTCAAAAGGGGCATCATAGAGATTACCGCTATCCAACGAGGAGCTATCAGATAACGGTTAGGGTTAACAGCCATAGTCTTTAAAGCATCCACTTGTTCTGTAATACACATGGTTCCTAATTCGGCACACATAGCAGCTCCCACTCTTCCTGTAACCATAAAAGAGGTGAGAACAGGTCCTAGCTCTGTTAACATAGCTTTTGATACCATTAACCCCGTAACAGAAGCTAGACCCTTATCCGATAATTGATAAAAGGATTGCGCCGCTAGTACAAGTCCTGTAGAAAATCCAGTAATTGCTACTACCGGTAAAGAGGCTACCCCAATATCGTACAGCTGTTTCAAAATCAGCGAAAGATTCGGCGGTCTCTTTAGCGTTGCTTTAATCACCGCTAAAATCAAAAGGACATAGTCGCCAACAGAGGAAAACATTGTCAATTTAGGCAAAAGATTTTGCCATCTAGCATTCATAAAAAGTCTATTCTTGAAGTTCAAGAGGTCGATTTTTGCAAGTTTACCCATGAACTGGACTATAAGTAAAAGCGGATTTGGGGTCAAATAAAGATACGATTAAAAGCTGCAAGCAAGAATAGATTGCAGCTTAAGAGGATAGAATTTTAAAATGTTTAATTATACTGTTGTCTTAGGCGTCTTTGAGCCTCTGTTAATACATCTAGATATTCTTGGATGTGCGAGCGAGAAGATTCTTGTTGTAAGTTAGATAAACGAGTTTTCAATTTTTCAATTTTATGCTGTATTTGAGTGATCTTACCTTGTGATAGATGACTGTGCACTTTTTGTGACCCATCAGCAATACTAGGCATTGCACTTACTAGACCTTTTAAAATTTTTAATGAACCAGAAAGCTCAGCATTATTTGTAGCATGATAATCCAGGAATGTATTAAAAAGTGTTGCTATTGCAATAATAGTAGTAGTTAAAACTGTTGTATTAGCTTGGGAGTTGTATTCATTAACTATTAGGCCAACTTGTTCATTTAGCGCGTTTACGGTTTTTTCAGAATGTGCATAATTTTGTTGTTTATTTTCTAAATCTGCAATCTGTGCGGTATGTGATAAATGATTGATTGTGGATAAACTCATAAAATCCTCTATTGTACTTTTTTTAAATATAGCTAATGCTATGAACTCATGTTCTGTAAAACTCTTGAGAGCTCTTTAATATTATCTGTAAAAATATCTTGGTCTCCAATGCTTTTCACCAGAGATCCCTGTCGATATTTTTCAGTATCAATGTCTTGTTTTTTTTTGGTTTCTTCTGCTTTGAGAATAGCTAAGTTGGCTTCTCTAATATTTTTCTGTGAATGTATTGTTGTTTTAATTGTTCCAATTAGAAAAGCATTAAATAGACTTGGCAATGCACTAGGGCAATAGAACAGTGCTATAGGGATTGTAGCTGTAGCTACAGCTGTTATTACATGTGCTACCATCCATTGTTTACAGTTGTATTCTTGTTCTTCTGCACTATTTGTTATTTTAAAATGTTCAAAGGAGAGGGTTTTTATTTTATGAACACTTTCATCTATATGTTTTTCATTGGAATAGCTTACATTTTGTTTAACGTGCTCAATTACTGAGACGAAATTAGCTAATAAAAAAAGATAAGAGCTATTAAGAGAAAAAGAGGGGAGTTGAGGATTAAGAGAGGTATTCTCTTCTTTTTTGATACAGGAGCTTAAAGTGTCTATTTGATGAACTTGGGATAATGTTTTAAATCCTTTGTCCGTTTCTTTTTTTTGTATAGAAAGCGTTGATTGCTTGTCTATAGAAGGCATTTGAGATGAAATAAGAGTCATTTAACTACCATGAATGGATTTAAGTAATTGGATTCTATTTAATAAGGAAGCATCTTTACATAATTGTTCTGCTTTATCAAGATTTTGTAAAGCTTGTTTTTTGTTCTCAATAGAGAGATAACATTCTGCTGCATGAAAATAACCCAAAGGATCTTTTGGATGCAACGAGCAAACCGCCTTCCATGCCTCAATGGCAGTTTCATATTCTTTTAAAAGCTGCTTGCAACTTGCAAGTCCATGCCAAAAACAGTCAATCAAAGGGTCTGCTATAACTAAATGAGCGAATACATAAGAGGCTTTCATATATTCCCCAGAAGAATAAAGAACATGGCCCAATTTATAAGCTTCTTTTTTTTCTTCTATAGGTAAATTTTTAAATCTTTTTAGGTTGATTTTATCGCTTTTTAACAAATCTATTTTATGAAAAATCATAGATTTAAACTTTTCCTAAAATATGTTTCATAAATTGATCGCGTCTTCTTTCCGTTTCATTGCAAGTTTTTAATAATAAAGTTACCTCTTCTGTCATTTGATGGGATTCAGAGACCGTCTGGGATAATTTAGTAGAAGTACTTTTTTCTATGTAAATTAACATGTATTTAATTTTAGAGAACTGAGTAGCATCAAAACTATATACTTGCGGGTCAACATTATTTAGTTTCTCGTCTAAAGATTTTTTCCTATTCTCAAGTTCATATTTATCTTGAGAGGAATTCGCAAGTAACTGTTGAAGTTGGCTCACTTCTTTAAAGTGATCTCTAATATTCTGAAGCTCAGATTCATTAAATTTATTTTGGTGAAAGTCAGCAATCCATTCAGGATTATATATAAATAATTGGTTGAGTTGATCTCGTATTTCTTTATTATTAGAGAAATCTACTTTATTTTTTTCGGGTTTTTCACTAAATATAGAGTTAAGGTTTATTGCAATGTTGAGCACTGCATGTAGTTGATCTACTTCTGTAGATTTTTTTTTAATTCTCTCTTGAACTTGATTTTCTGATTTAGTAATAAGGCTCATAAGCGCTCTTTCGGGATCTAATTGTAGATTAGAAATAACTTCTGCCATATTTTCCTCTTGATTCTTGTAATTAAATGCTGAAAATCTTCATAAATTATTTTAAATTATAATAATCATAATTTGATATTTAAATCGATTGATTAATAAGAAATAAATTTACTCCTCATCAAGTATAGATAGAGGAAAGATTTTTTAGAAGATCTTTTATTTTTTTAAAAGCATAGCCTCTAATAACTTTTGGTCCATTTGAGCGAAAACTTGCCTTCTTGTTCTTCTTGGGTTTCTGCTTGAAACACAAATCCGTAGGGAAGTTCTATTTCCACGATGACATGGCTACTTTTGGTGCTTTGAGAGAGAGTAATCAGGACACCTTTTGTTAGGTATTTGCCGATTTGTAGAGCAACTTCTTCTGTTGAACCAGAAGAGCTAGAGACGAGGTTCAAACGATCCACTCCAATGGTTTTACGAATCGTATCGAGTATGTCAGGACCTGCGCTGCTAGATATGGCCATCAAAGCACTAGCGAGTTTACTGGCTTCTGACTGGGAAATATCGCTGATGTCTTTATCAAATAAGACTCGAGATAAGATAGAGCTAGTTGGGAGTTGAGGGTTGGATTGAAAGGTGAGTTGGGGAGATTGTAATGGGCCTCTTAGTTGCGCGGTGATCACAACATCGGGAAGGGTAAGTTGCCCGCTTAAGCTTAAATAACTGCTAAATTTAGCTGTGTCATTAAATACGATTTGTCCTTCTGTGAGTTTAAATATTTTTCCTGAGAAAAGGTACTCTCCTTTAATCAGTGATAAAGAACCATCGGCGATAAAGTGCGCATTATCTCCTTTGAGCTTTACTTTTCCCTTCCATTCAGAATTGACCCCTTTACCGCGAACAAAAATTTTATCGTTTGCTGTTAGATCAAAATCGAATTTTATCGGAAAAAGGGGTTTAGCATCAAAAGTATAGGAAGTAACAGAAGGGGGGATGTGTATAAATTTAATCGGTAAAAGTGGCAAATCTGTAGAGAGCTTATCGGGGATTTCAATGCTAGCTTCATCTACATAAAGAGCGCCTGTCGCAAGCCCTCCTAAACGATTTCCACTTAAAATGACAGATCCAGTAAATATCGAATCAAAAACAGGAAATTTTAAGAGATGTGTATGTCTTAAAGTGGTTTCAAACAGAAAGGGGAAATGTTGATGGACGTTTAAGAGGATATTTCCTTTTGCGGTAAGAGTGCCTTCTTCTTGATCATGAGCAGTAAAAGAAGTGAGATGTAGTTTATCATTTTCTGCTACAAGCTTTGCTTGAATATCTCTTAAAGAGGTTCCTGTATAGTAATTGTCATAACTGCCTGATTGCCACTCTAAATCCCCTTGCAAACGGGGGGAAAGAAGGGTTTGAGAGAAAAAAAGCCGAGTGGAAATCAGGCCTGTAGCGTAATGAGAGCCTAGTTGTACAAAATCAAAGAGGTTTTCTAATTTTCCTTCCGCAATGATCTCAGCTGAAAAAAGAGTATTTTCATCGATTTGTACTCCAAAAGGAAAGAAGCTGTATTCGATAGGGATAAAGCCTGAAAAATCGATCATTTCCGCTTCTTTTGTGCGCACTTCTACAAAAAATTGTACTCTCTTTTGATGTAAACGCGCTTGCAGGGATCCTTTAGCTAGGATAGGTGTATCTTCATCCTCTTGCAATAAGCGTGCTGTTTCAATGACTATGTTACAAGCTCCTTCTGCGTTTTCCAAATTAGCATCAACAGAGCTTTGCATGGAAAGATTTCCTCTTAAAGAAAGATTACGAGTAATGGGTCGAACAAATTCTAAGGGAAAATGGGCTATATCGCATTTACCTAGCAAGTGGGTTTCACTGATTTCACCAGTTGCATAGAAATCTCCTTCACCAACCGATAGAGAAAAAGGGGAAAGGGTATAAAGAGAAGGTTGTATTTCTAATTCAAAGGGATAGTGCAATACAAAAGGAATATTGAGCAATTGTCCTTTTGCAGAAGTGCATTCAAAGGCAAGGAAATTGGGCTCAAATCGATAAGATCCTTGTATTTCGCAGAAAAATTCTCCTTCTATATCACCGGTTGCTTCTAAACTAAAAGGCCAAACATGATCTTCAGAACGAGTTTTGATTTCTAAAATATCAACGGTGCCTAATGAGGTACGTCCTTGATGTGCAATTAGGTGCATATTGCCTTGCATGTTTGCAAAAGGATCATATAGCTGGGCGCTATACAGAAGCTCATTTGCATAGTGATTTTGAAAACGGAAGCGATTTAAAGAACCTGAAATAGTGGCTATTTGCGCTTGGTCTATTTGTGATAACGTGCATTCTAATGCGCAACTTCCATCTAAATCATAGGAGGTAAAAAAGGGAAGTCGAGAGAGTTGATTCACATTTGCAAAAATAGACCCTTCCAAAATATTTCTAGTTAGATCCCAGCTACAAAAACCTTCCATTTTTGCAGAAGCTCCTGTAAAAATGGCTTTATCGATAAAAAGTTCTTGAGAAGGAATATATTCTAAAGATGCTTCTGCTCTAAAAGGCAACTCTTCTATTTGTAGAAAAAGATCTGTATCTGCAAAAAAAATTCCTTGGTGTCTTTTTCCTTGAATAGATCCTTTTAAATTAGCTAATTCCACCTTATTAAACGATCCTTCAGGTACTATGTATTTAGCTTGAAAAACACCAGAATCAAAAGCAGCATGTGCTTGCAAAGATCCTTCCACTGGATATTTACAATAAGAGCTAAATAACGATAAATCCTGAGAGTTCAGATCGAATTTAAACCAAGAGGTGTCTACGGTAGGATGCACAATTGCCTCGCCACGGATCTCCATAGGAGGGCTATAGATATGTAGGTTATAAATAGAGAGAGTATCAAATTTAGGGATAGAAAAAGAACAAGCGCATTTCCAATTCCATTGAAATGGTTCAAAGCATTTTTCTACTGGCGGAGTTTGTGACAAAAGATGCGCTTTTAAAAATCCTTGAACAGGTAAAGTACTTGGAAGAGTATCATATAAAAGAGAAGCCCAACTCGACCAGAGTCCCTTTAAGGAAATTTCGCTTAAAAGCTCTTGTTCAAAGACGGGACTCTGGATTTTTATATATGCATTGATCTGGTTGCGTTTCTTATTACCAGCAAAAGTCAAATGGAGGATTTCTTTGTTGTTTAATTTAGAAAGCACAAATGCATCAAAAAAAAACCTTCGTGTATTTTTAAGCATTCCTTGTGCTTGGATCACTAAATGCAGGGGATATAAAGAGGGACAAAAAAAATCGGAAACATAGGCGTGTTTAACGCGAATAGGTATAGGGAACGAGAACTTGTCTAAAGCTTTACGTACATGTATTCTTGTCTCATCGATAGATAAGCTAGCAGTAGGTGGGGGAACCCCCTCTATGAAAGTACATTCCACTTGCTCTATATGCAAATAATCAATCACAAGCTGCCCTCTGATAAGAGGAGTAATAGCAAAACGCAACTTGATTGCTTGTAAATTCCAAGATTCGTAAGATTTGGTAAATAGAGTTGCTTGGTCAACTTGCCAGCTAAAAGGTAATGTTCCGCTTAGGCCTTTTAATCTGATTTCTAGCCCCATTTCATCTAATAGATGGGTGATTTTTTTTTGAATGATTTCTTGAACCCACTTTGTTTGGATCAATGCAAAAAATAAGCAAACCAAAAAGATCAATAAAAAAAGCAACCTAATTATCCAATGCAGCGGGGAAAGAAGTAATTTAAGCATAATTTCTCTAAAATGTTTGACCAATACTTACTAAGATCTTATATACAGAATCTATGTGTTTTCGGCGATCTAAAGGAAAAGCCACATCTAAACGAAAGGGGCCTACAAAAGTAAAATAGCGAAATCCAAGTCCAATAGATTTAAACCATTTTCCGTGCAAGCTCAAGTGTTCAAAGGTTTGTACATTACCTAAATCTAAAAAGGGGACTAATCCAATGGATTTAGTGATTTGAAAACGAAGTTCAAAGTTCAAATAAATAGCAGCTCTACCACCGATGGGTTTTCTGTCTTTAAGAGGACTAACAGTGCGGTAGCGGTATCCTCTTAAATCTTCATCTGTTCCACCCAAAACCCTTTTAGGCACAGGAACCTCAGATAGATTATGGCTTAAGATCGAGCCAACTTTTATTTTTTGTGCAAAAACTACTTTATTTTTTTTATCTAGTGGCCAATAAGTGCTTTCGCTAATCTGTTGGTACAAATATTTTTCATTTGTGTCTTTCATGTTAAATGTAGGAACTGCAACATATTCTAAGGTGATTCCTTTTGTGGGATTTAATAAAGAATTAGTTGTAGTATACCTTAAATACAAAAGAAATTCCAATAGCCAAAACTTTCTATTTTCTATGCTTTCTGATACATAAAGCAGTTCTGGACGAATTCCATAAGAAAAGCTTACATGCTCATTAAATTTTCTTTCCATTCTTGCTTGTGCATTATAGGATCTAGAGGAGTAAGCATATAACGAATCCCGTTCTACTTCTGCTTGTGAGATAAAATCTTGGCCTACTTTATAAAAATCAGGATGCCAGTATTTAGCTATCCCCGTTTGGATCATATGGGTAAGATCTCCTTGCAGGCTTAAACGTCTTCCCATGCGAGCGATGTTGCGATTTTCCCATCCAAAAGTAACGCCAGGGCCAAATACTGTTTGATAGCTTAATCCCATGTTGATTGTGCGATGTTTCGCTTCGCTTGTATCGATTTGCATAGGAAGCGAACCATCTGCCTCAATTTTTCCTTTGTACCTGACTAATACGGAACTAAACAATTCAGAATCAATCAACTTACTTTGTGTTTTTTCCACTAAACGGCTGTCATAGATATCTCCTTCTCTCCAGGCCACTTTATTGCGAAAAAATCGGGATTTCACACCAGGTGCACCTGTATTATTAAGAGGTCCAAATAGAGCCAATTGCCCCGTTTTAATGTATAAATCAACGGTTACTTCTTTTGTACTACCGTCAGCGACAATTTCTCTGCTGCTGATTTCAGCTAGGGGAAATCCATGCTCTGCTAACAATCTAAGGGTTTTTAATTCAGCATTTAACACATCACGCGTGTGTATAGGTTTATTCAGTTCAATTCCTAGATGATTTAATCGCATAAAAGCACAAGTGTCTTCTATATCTGTGTCCAAATGAATATCAAAGGTTTTTAATCGATATCTGGCACCGGGGTAGATAAGTATAGAAACCAAATTACGATCCAGAGAAGAATGAATTTGAATGTCTACTTTTGCTTCATAATATCCATAGGAATGCATAACATTCAGGATGGAAGGAACATCTTCTTCTGCGCGGTAGCTCAGGGCATGAATGGAATTAGGAGAGCGTCTTTTTTGCGAGCAGAGTTGAGAAGCGGATTTCACCGCTTTTAAAAGACGAATGTCTTGTATTCCTTCAAATTCCACATTATAACTAATCGCTGCAGAGATAGCTATGGGTAAAAGGCAAAAAAAAGTAGTTAATTTTTTAAGGAACATATTTTAAATTAGCTTAAGCTATGATTTTTCAGGTTAGAGATCGATCTATTTCCGTTGCAACTTTTTAAGCAAAGAATCCCAAAAAATTTAATAAAAAAGGACTTTTATGGTACTCATGCGACCTCATACGAAAAAAATCTATACAGAGCTCTGTCTGGTTACACCAGGCGGCGTAAATTCTCCCGTTCGTTCTTTTCAAGCAGTAGATCTAGTCCCTTTAATTGTTCAAAAGGGAAGCTCTGATCAAATCTGGGATATCGATGGTCATAGCTGGGTTGACTTTTGCATGAGCTGGGGAGCTCTTATTTTAGGCCATGCACCAGCTAATATTGTCTCGGTTGCAACCAAGCAAATCGCTTGTGGATCTAGTTTTGGCATAACAAACATTTATGAAAACCAATTAGCCACAGAGATTATAAATTGTATGCCATCTATCCAGAAAATACGTTTTGTCTCGTCTGGAACAGAATCTGTCATGAGTGCGATTCGTTTAGCAAGAGGCTATACAGGCCGAAATAAAATCATTAAATTTAACGGTCATTATCATGGCCATAGCGATGCATTGCTTGTCCAAGCTGGATCAGGTGTTCTACACATGCCCTCCTCCTCTTCTTTAGGTGTTCCTAATGAAGTCATTTCTCATACCATTTCTCTTCCTTTTAACGATATAAAGACCGCTCGTTGTTTTCTGCAAAAAACTGCAGATATTGCTGCTGTGATCATTGAACCCATAGCGGCTAATATGGGACTTATCCCTGCTAAAGAAGAATTTCTTCTTATGCTAAGAGAAGAAACTCAAAAAAAACAAATCGTACTAATTTTTGATGAAGTAGTCACTGGATTTCGCATAGGGCTCAATGGAGCTCAAGACTATTACGGAATTAAACCAGATCTTACCTGTTTAGGAAAAATCATAGGAGGCGGTTTTCCCGCTGCTGCCTTTGGAGGAAAAAAAGAGATTATGGATTGCTTAAGCCCGCTTGGCTTAGTGTATCAAGCAGGAACTCTTTCAGGTAACCCTGTTGCTATGTGTGCTGGCTTAGAAACGCTGCTTACCTTAAAACAACCTCAAATCTATTCTCATCTTGAAACATTGACAAACGATTTTTTAAGACCTATTAAAGATCTAATCATTAAAAAAAGTTTACCTATTACTCTGCACCATTTAGGTTCGATGTTTAGCTTTTTTTTTGGGATAACCCAAGTAGAAAACCAAGAAGACCTAAAAAACTTAAATACAGATAGATTCAAAGATTTTTTTCAATATCTGTTTCACCGTGGGATCTATTTATCTCCCTCTGCCTATGAGGTGAATTTCTTATCGCTTGGTCACAGCCAAAAAAATCTAAAGAAAACACAAGAAGTAATTTTAGAATATTTAAAAAAATTCTAAATACTTAGACAAGAAATTTATTTGAAATTAGTTATTAGTATGCTACTTTATATTTTTTAAGTTATAAAACCTAAAAGAGGAGGAATTTATGTCTACAATTAGTTTTCGTGAAACCCAAGAAACCCCATATTCTATTTCGAGAGATACGCCCCATATTTAGATAGATTCCCAAAAGATAGGGAGGGGAAGAGATTTCCAAAAAAATACAATAGATCTCTTGCATAACCTGAATTTTAAAGCTCCCAATTATAGTTCCTGCTATAAGATTAAATCTTAGGCAAAAGCGTTTCCGTCGATTTCTATATCGATCTGCTATGATTTTAAAACGCTTAAGCATCCTGATTACATTTTCATTAATTACACGTGCTTTGGCAAGGGATTAATTATTTTTTTATCTTGTTTTGTTAAAGGGTTTTTCTTGTTTTTTCTTTTAGAGTCCGTTTAAAATCTTTTCAAAAGTAGCAGGCTCTTAGAAGAGATACCGAAACTAACAGATGTTTTGAAATGTAGGATTAACCACAAGTTTCAAGTCGTTGACTTGAACCCCATTAAGCTAGCCGCTTGAATCGGCACTACTATAGATCAATTAAAAGGTGGGCTGCGCTTTGTTAAAGTTTGCCAAAAAGCAGACCAAAAAAACTAGATAACACACAGGAGATAATTTACTTAAAAAAACCTTGATTTTTGAAATAAAAGGTTAAAAATTAAATCATAACAGGTTATTATAAGTACTGCTAAGTAGTTATTAATCGGATTATTAAACAAGAGGCGGTTTTATGTCCCATTGTATTGCAAATAAGTTGCCTAGAATAGTTGATGCACCTCTTGCAGAAAGTAGAGTGGAATGCAATGCTGGTGTATACACTATTTTCTTGAATAAAAAGCTAGAAGAAATTGCTTTTAATAGTTATAAATTCCTTTCTTTTTTTGGAAAAAAAAGTATTGCTATCGCTCAAAAGGGTGTTAATGAAGAAAATAGAAAGCTGATGCAGAAAAATGTTATAAAACAAATAGCCGTTGATTTGACTGCTTTTGCATTGAGTTTAAGCTATTGTTCTATGAATTATCTTCCTGCAGGCTTGATTTTTCTTCCTGTGTGGTTCTTAGCCTCTAAGCTTAAAAATTGTGCCAATGAGCAGATACAAACAAAAGAAATAGATACAAGCTTAGTAGAAGATTCCACAATAAAATCAGAAGTATTAAAAGGAGGAATCCTTTTCTATAAAGCTTGGCAAAACGTAAATCAAAAAAAAGATCGAATTTTTTTTACAAGTTCTGGAGAGAGTCGATTCTCTGTTTTTGAGTCAACGCCTGCTTTAGAAGGGCGCATTACTCAGCTTGAAGAAAAATTAAAAAATCTTGGAAAGCAATGGGAGTGCACAGAAACCGATCAAGAAACAATTGAGAAGATAGAAGAACTTTTTTATTCTAATGTTTAACGTTCTGTATAAAAAATAATTCTTAAAAAGAAGGTTTTTTATTCTTGATTAGTATAATATCTTATCTTGTGTTATAAATTCATTACTAAATAACTATCCTGAACTTATTTAAAAGAATAAATTATGTTGATTAGCTTATTTACGATATTGGGACTGATTTTCATTTTCTTCGAATTTTTCCTAATTGGTGCTGTATTTGCCATATTGGGTTCTTTGTTTATTATGCTAAGTCTGGTTTTGTTTTTTCTAAGCAATCCCATTATTTTATCTCTTACCTATTTAGCGGTAACTATTCTTGCTATCATAGGAACATGCAAAGGCGCTCTTTGGTGGATCCAAAGCTCTAAGAGACGAGGAGAGTTTTATTTAAAAGATGATCAGGAAGGGTATAGCGCTTCTTTTTTTGATCAAAATTTAGTGGATAAAGAAGGTGTGGCTATCACTGAATTAAAAACAGCGGGCCATGTATTGATTGAACAAAAACGCTATCAAGCTGTATCAGAGGGTGGATTTATTACAAAAGATGCCTCTATTATCGTTGTAGGTGGAAGAGGTGCATATTTAATTGTAAAGGAGATAACTAATGGATAGTTTTGATTTAGGTGGATTTCTACTTGTTTTCTGTCTGGGAATAGGTATTGTTGGATTGATTGTTTTTTTTATGATCTTCCGCTATGTAGGGTTGTGGTTTCAGGCTTTTGTATCAGGAGCTCCTATTTCTTTATTTAACATTGTTGGAATGAGTTTACGCAAAATCCCTTTACGCATCATGGTAAGTGCTCGCATTACTTCTTATAAAGCTGGATTAAAATCGATTACCGTCTCCGATCTAGAAACCCATTATTTAGCTGGTGGTAACGTATTTAATATCGTTAGAGCCATGATTGCAGCTGATAAAGCAAACATTCCTTTAACCTGGAGACAAGCAACAGCTATTGATTTAGCGGGAAGGGATTTATTAGAAGCGGTAAAGACCTCGGTTAATCCCAAAGTAATCGATTGTCCAGAGCGTGAGCATGGAGAATATATCACAGCTGTTGCTAAAGATGGAATCCAGTTAAAATGTAGAGCGCGAGTTACAGTGCGTACCAATATTCTGCAACTGGTTGGTGGAGCTACAGAGGAAACAATTATTGCCAGAGTAGGAGAGGGGATTGTAAGCGCAATTGGTGAAGCGCCCACGCATGCAGATGTTCTAGGCTCACCTCAACGCATATCCCGTCTTGTACTAGACCGAGGATTGGATGCACAGACCGCTTTTGAGATTTTATCCATTGACATTGCAGACATTAGCGTGGGAGAAAATATCGGTGCTATTTTGCGTACAGATACAGCAAAAGCAGATACAAAGATTGCACAAGCAGAAGCGGAAAAACGTCGCGCTATGGCAGTTGCTATGGAAGGCGAAATGAGGGTTAAATTAGTAGAAGCAGAAGCTCAGATCCCAATGGCCATTGCTCACGCATTTCGCGAAGGGCGTTTAGGGGTTATGGATTATTATCGGTTGAATAATATGCAGGCAGATACGCTGATGCGTAAATCTTTAGCTAAAGAGGAGATTTGATGAGTCAAGATACCATTTTGATACTTCTACTTATTTTAGTAGCCTATATTATTAGTGGCATGCGCAAATCCCATAAGCACGAAATTAAACCCATGCAGCCCCCTAAAATTCCTGCCAGTAGCGCACATGTAAAGCCAACTCCTATCAAACCACAAGAAGCAGTTGTTGCTTGGGAAAAAAAAGATTCTAGCAGTCGGGGTAAAAGGATATTGAACCGGTCCCGTTTAAGGCAATCGATTCTCACAAGTGAGATTTTAGGCAAAAAATACTAATTTTTTTCTAAGCTACTCATATCTTCACTTGCTAAAGTTCTCACTTCTACTTGTGATTCAGAGATAAGCAAGCGCTTATTGTTTATCTCTACTATGTAAAGCATGGTTTTTGGGCTCAATGTTTTTCTTTCTAAAATAGCAAATGCAGAAGAGCTTTCTCCCATTTTTTTAAAATGTCCTGTTTTAAAACGTCGCAGTAGCCATAAAGTCACAAAAAGCAATACAAGCGCTGCAGCAATGGTAATCCACATTCGCGTAAATGAAGTGCTATCTGGGAAGGGCATTAACTCTTTAGAAATAGAGTAGGGGAGATCGTCCTGAGAAGGTGTATTTTCCATTTGAGCAAAAAGAGAAGCACTAGATACACTAAACACAATGAATAGATATTTGATCGAGCAAAGCATGTTACTCCTTTCATGTTGAAGATTTATTCTAGAGATTTTCTTAATTTTCAGGTATGATTTTGTTTTTTGAGGTTCTTTTATGACAGAGCATTGTGGTTGGTTAGCGCTAGATATTGATGGAACTCTAACCAATCAAACACACATTGTGCCAAAAGAAGTGGCTTGTTACTTAAAAGAGCTGCATGCTAAAGGATGGAAAGTATTTATTATCACAGGACGCACACTATCCTTTGCTTCTCTAGCATTAAATCTCTTGGACTTTCCTTTTTATTTAGCGGTTCAAAATGGAGCAGATGTTCTTTATACCCCTAATCGAGAATTGGTTATTCGTCATTATTTAAGCCCTAATATTATTCCTATTTTAGAAGCTTTGTGTTCTAAATGTGCGGAAGATTTTCTTGTTTATGCAGGCTGGGAAAAAGGAGATTTTTGTTATTACCGGCCTCATCTATTTTCTCAGAAAATCCAAACCCATGTAGATATGATGAAACAACTTTCTTTAGAGCCTTGGCAAGCTGTTAAGAGCTTTTCTTTTGCTGATCATTTACGTTTTCCTTTAATTAAATGTTTGGGAACTAAAAAAGAAATGTCTCTTGTATACGATAGTCTAAAAAATGATAAACACGTATCTATTACTTTGATCCGCGATCCTCTTGCTGAAGGTGTGTATTTAAATTTAATCACACATCCAGAAGCGACAAAAGGAAATGCTTTAAAGAATGTAATACAACAAACAGGCAAAGCAGGAAAGGTGATTGCAGCAGGAGATGACTTAAATGATACAAGCATGCTAGAAAGAGCCGATGTCAAGATTGTCATGCACTCAGCGCCTTTAGAAATGCATGATTTGGCAGACATTATTGCCAAACCTTCTTATCAATATGGAATTATTGAAGCTCTGCAAAAAGCGCTTAGCGAACTGCACCCATAGGATGCAGTGCTTGACTATCAACAGCTATTCCCATAGCATGCATTCCATTGTCCACATAAAGAGTGACACCTGTAATACCAGAGGCTAAAGAAGATAAAAGAAAAGCAGAGCTATTGCCTATTTCTTCTGCGGATAAATCTTTAATTAAAGGAGCATTCGCTTGAGAATAAGCAATCATATCATCGATAAACCCAATAGCTCGAGCAGCTCTGCTAGCTAAGGGCCCTGCAGAAATTGCATTAACGCGGATTCCCCACTTTCTTCCTGCCTCCCATGCTAGTGTGCGTGTATCGCTCTCAAGTGCTGCTTTGGCAGAGCTCATCCCACCACCATAACCTGGCACAACACGCTCAGATGCTAAATAGGTTAAAGTCAAAGCTGCGCTATCTGCACTCATAATGGGCCCAAAATACGCAAGCAAGCTGATAAAAGAATAACTAGAAGCGCTCAAAGCTGCTAAATACCCTTTTCTAGATGTTTCTAAAAGAGGTTTTTTCACTTCAGGTGCATTAGCTAACGCATGCACTAAAATATCAATGGTTCCAAAATCATCTGCTACATTAGAAGCTACTTCAGAAATGGTATATCCAGAAGCATCTTGATAGCGTTTATTTAGGCGGATTTCTTCAGGTACATCTTCTGGTTTATCAAAAGACGCATCTAAAGGGTATACTTTTAGATATTGCATAAGGCTCCCATCGGAGAGCATACGGGAAGCATCAAATTTTCCTGCATTCCAAGCAGAGTTGAAAATCTTTAAAAGAGGAGTCCAAGTACCGATGATAATCTCAGCACCTGCTTCAGCAAGCGCTTTAGCAATTGCCCAGCCAAAACCTTGGTCATCTCCAATTCCTGCAATAAAAGCCTTCTTGCCTTTTAGGTTGATCGGAAGCATAAGGAAGTTCCTTTTACGGTTAATTTTTTAACTAAAAAGAAAAGTGTAACAAACTAAGAAAAATTACTCAATCTTTTAAAAAGGAAAAATTGCTCAAAATACTATAAGAAGAGGATTTTAGCTCTTAAAATAGCTTGTAAATATATTTTTCAATTAAAATAATTCAGGAGTTTAATTTTTTTACATTAAATTTTTTTCATAAAAAAACTATAATTTTTTTAAAAATACATGCTTTATTTAAGTTGATTTAAATGCTAAATTATTACTATGCTGAAATAAATTAGAAAAAAGACTTTTCAAACACTAAATTCATTGAAATTTTCTAATGAACTGAGATATAAATTTTGCTCATATGCAACTAAAAGCGAACTTTTTAACAAGAAACCAAAAAGACATCCTCAAGGGTCGTTAATCCTATATTTTTCTATACGATTGAATCGAAACCACTATATATTGATATTGCTGAATTGCGTACCCAAGAAGGAAAACTTTATCTCATTGTAGCTATTGATAGGATCTCCAAATTTGCTTACGTAGAGGCTCATCCTCAAACTAGTAAGGCTCTTGCCGCCCAATTTTTGCGGAATCTCATCCAAATTCTTCCCTATAAAATCCATACTATACGGCATCCAATTTACCCATAGGCAACAAGATTTATATGCTTTTACACACATTTTCGATCGAGTATGTGATGAAAACCAGATAGAGCATCGGTTAATAAAAGTAAACCACCCATGGACAAATGGCCAAGTTGAACGGATGAACAGAACCCTTAAAGAGGCTACCGTGAAAAGATACCGCTACCAAACCCATCAGCAGTTAAAAGAGCATTTATATAATTTTTTAAAAGCCTATAACTTTGCGAAAAGATTGAAAGCTCTAAAGGGATTGATACCATTTGAGCATATTATCAAAAGTTGGCAAAAAAAACCAAAAAGTTTTAGAATTAACCCACTCCATCACACTTTGGGACTAAACATCTTAAAACTTCTAAAGACTTATGATTTTCTTTTAAGATTTTTTCATCTTTTTAGGACGCATCATAAGTCTTTTCCATCCTTCAGCTGTTAAAATTTTCTTAGTGGATTTTTTGACACTTTCCTTAAGGTGTGTGTGTTTTTTTTTTGCTGGCAGAAGGCTGCTTTTTTTTACCAAGGGTTTTTTGAGTCTAAGAGCCTGTTTAAAATCTTTTCATTAAGGTATAATGATAGTTTTCATAAAACCTTTGGAGGTAGTTATGACCCGCTCTCATCCAAGCGATATTTCTCGTAAACAATTTAGCAAAATCCATCTAATACTTGAGTCTACACGCAAAAAAACACGTCCACGAAGAGTTGATCTATATGATA
>NZ_JAAVTY010000040.1:0-11740 GCF_018642185.1 Candidatus Rhabdochlamydia sp. W815
GAAAAATTGCGAAAGAAAACTACATACAAGCCTGAATATGGTGGTTCTTGCTTTTATTGCTCTACTTTTGAAAAGATTTTAAACAGGCTCTAAGAGAATGGGTTTTTTCGGCAGCATTTTATTAAACTCTTGAGCCCATTTATGTAAACCTTGCTCTGGTTGAGCAATTTGATAGGGATCAATAGCAATTACAGAGGAAATCTCTTTTTTTAAGACCGACCAATCCGACAGTAGGCCTAAAAATCCTGGTAGGGCATAGATCACTTACTTTCTACTTTGATGGATTACACAAGCTAAAACTACAATTCCTATGGCTAAACCAATTCCCCAACCAATCATACTGGTGGAAATAGCTGTAAAGTTACTATCTTCTACTGCAGCTCCTGTTTCCCAAACTTCATTTATCTCTTGTTGGTATACATCTAAACACTTATCAGAGTATAAAGGACTACTTATAATTGTAGTAATGGACAAAAGTGCGCAAATTGCTTTTTTCATGAATTTGTTCCTCTAAATAAAGATAGCTAATTTTATCACAAACAGAAGGGTTTCTTGTAAACTTTAATTTTTTAATTAGTCAGATGAATGAAAAATATCATCTTAAAGTCAATAACTTATAGCTGATTTATCATTTGTTCAAGTATAAATAATAGCACCTGGGTGCGCTTTATGCATCGTTTGGTTCTTTGAAGTGTCAAATTGTTCTGCAAAACACAAGGTTTTTGATAATGGAAACAGGAAAAGATAAAGTAAAAAAGATCTGCGATGTGCTGCGTAAAGAAACGTTAGAGCCCTCCCAAAAGCAGGCTGAAGAAATACTGGAACAAGCCAGTCTACAGGCTCAAGAAATTATTGCGCAAGCCCACTTAAAACAAAAGCAACTGCTTGTCAATGCTAAAGAGCAAATTCAAAAGGAAAGGGCTATTTTTGAATCTTCTCTATCTCAGACAAGCAAACAAGTCATCGAAGCTTTAAAGCAAGAAATCAAAGATAATATATTTCACAAGGAATTATTACATCTGCTTAAAAGTGAGATGAATAAGCCAGAAGTTTTATCTCGACTGATTAATGCGGTTATAGGAGCTATTGAAAAAGAGGGTATTGAATCGGATTTAAGCGTCTATATTCCAGAAGCGGTTCCTGCTCGAGAGATAAACGCGCTTCTTTTACAAAATACTTTGAAAAAATTACAGGAAAAATCTGTTTTGATTGGATCATCTATTCATGGTGGAATGGAGTTAAAATTACATGATAAAAACATTTCCATAGAAATTACAGATGCTTCCTTAGAAGAGCTTATAGAGCGATATAGCCGTAGAGATTTTCATGAAGTAATCTTTAAAAAACAGTCTATTTAAAAGGGATTTTTTAATGAGTCGATATGTTTTTTTAGTGCCTTTTTTGCCTCCTCTTTCTTTGGATAATCCCACAGAGCTATCTTTTGAAGAGCTAATCGGTTTATTACAGGTAAATTTAAGCCGCAAAGATTTAGAGAAAATCAAAGTATTGCGCTTAGCTGTGGATCTATCAAATATTAGGAATCTGCTTTTAGGAAAGCCTATTGATCCGCATGGGAACTTTTCAGAAAAAGAATTAGACGAAGCGCTACTTCTAAAAAGCGATTTACCTCAATATGTCTTTGATTTTCTGGATCAATTTGAAAACAATGCAATAAAATTAAAAAATTTATGGGGATTATTTACGCAGTTTTTTGCAGAAGAAATTGCTAAACAAAGGGGTTTTTTAAAAAGTTATTTGACCTTTGAAAGAGAATCTAGATTGGTTTTACTGAGTCTAAGAGCTATCCAAACTAAAAAAGATCTTCTACAAGAGCTTCAATTTGAAGATCCCTTAGATCCTTTTGTAACAAGCATTTTATTGCAAAAGGATTTAGAAAGATATACGCCTCCTCTTGAATATGCACGTTTGAAAGAGATCTTTTTTACCTATTACAAAGACCCTTGGGAACAATATCGAGCCCTTACAGAATACCAGTTTGCAACTATTGCAGACCTGGCGAGCAAAAGTTTATTTTCTATGGATCGTATTCTCTGTTATGTAGCGCAATTTATATTAGTAGAATCTCTTTACAATTTGAATAAAAGAGAAGGGGAAAAAATTCTTAATACATTTCAAACCGGATAAATAAGGATGAATTCTATGATGAAACAAGAAGCTATTGGCCTGGTAAAAAAAGTCTTTGGAAATCTACTTCATGTCGAATACCAAGGGAATATTCAACAAGGGGAAGTAGTCATGATCCAATTAAATAAGGGACACCCGCTAAAAGCTGAAGTGATTGAGATCATAGGAAATGCTGCTAAAATTCAAGTTTTTGAGGATACTAGGGATATATCGTTTGGTTGCCCAGTAAAATTTTCCTCTCACTTACTAGAGGCTGAATTAGGTCCTGGGCTTTTAACCTCTATCTTCGATGGATTGCAAAATCCCTTAGAGAAAGTAGCTGATGCTGCAGGCTTTTTTTTAAATCGTGGAGTCTATCTTCCTCCCTTAGATAAAAATTGTCGCTGGAATTTTCAACCTACTGTGAACATAGGGGATAGAGTGCATCGGGGAGATTCTCTAGGGTTTACTATGGAAGGTCGGTTTCATCATCAGATTATGGTGCCTTTTGTATACTTCGATCATTACACCATTGAATGGGTGATTCAACCAGGTGCTTACACTATTGACACAGTAGTAGCTCGTGGTGTTGATGATCAAGGAAAAGAACTCTCTTTTACCATGTCTCAAAAATGGCCGATTAAAGTGCCTCTATTTGAAGGGGAGAAAATTAAACCCAGTCAAATGATGAGTACAGGCCTACGTATTTTAGATACGCAATTTCCTGTGCTAAAAGGAGGAACCTTTTGTTCCCCTGGCCCATTTGGTGCAGGTAAAACGGTTATGCAACACCATCTTTCTAAGTATTCCTCCGTAGATATTGTAGTGATTGTCGCCTGTGGAGAACGCGCGGGAGAAGTGGTGGAATTATTGCGCACATTTCCCTATATGACCGATTTTCATACAAATGAGTCTTTAATGAGTCGTACGGTGATTATTTGCAATACATCTTCGATGCCTGTTGCTGCGCGAGAAGCTTCTATTTATACAGGAGCAACAATCGCTGAATATTATCGTCAAATGGGACTGAATGTTTTGCTCTTAGCTGATTCTACTTCCAGATGGGCACAAGCGATGCGGGAGATGTCAGGGCGTTTGGAAGAGATTCCAGGAGAAGAGGCTTTTCCTGCTTATCTAGCTTCTCGCATTGTTGCTTTTTACGAGCGATCAGGAGTGGTTGCACTCTCTCAAGATAGAACGGGTACTTTAACAATTGGGGGAACCGTGTCGCCAGCAGGGGGTAACTTTGAAGAGCCCGTAACGCAAGCAACGCTTACTGCTGTTGGAGCTTTTCATGGACTTTCTAGGGAGCGCTCTGATGCACGTAGATACCCAGCTATTGATCCTTTAATTTCCTGGAGCAAATATATTGAAAAGGTAAGTGTAGAGTTCCAAAAAATAGTTCCTGGTTGGGGAAATATGGTAAAAAGAGCTGCTCGATTCTTGCGTGATGGAGATGAAATCGGAAAACGTATGGAAGTAGTAGGAGAAGAAGGGGTGTCAATGGATGATATGTTGATCTTTCTTAAATCAGAATTATATGAATTTTGTTATCTACAACAAAATGCTTTTGATAAAGAGGATGCGTATTGCCCTTTAGATAGGCAGATTCCCCTATTTATTTTAATCGATAAAATATTTAATACGCCATTTTATTTTTCATCGCATGACGATGCCAGATCTTTTTTCCTCGATTTTCAAAATGAGCTCAAGAATATGAATTTTATGCCTTTTGAATCAGATCGTTATCGGCAAGCATTTGACCGAATAGAAAAAAAGATTCAAACCGCACAAGAACATAAAGGAACAGTCCAGTGAAAAAGGTGTATGACAAGATTGTTGATATGCGAGGTAACTTAATCACTGTTAAGGCAGAAGGAGTTGGCCTTGGAGAATTAGCGCGTATTCAAAAGCAGGATGGCCGTAGCCTATATGCTTCTGTACTAAGAATTGAAAACGACCTTGTAACCTTGCAGTGTTTTGAAAATACCCGTGGAATTGCGACAAATAGTCGAGTCACTTTTTTAGGCAGGCAAATGCAGGCTGTTTGTAGCGATGCTCTTTTAGGACGAAGATTAAACGGTTCAGGCGAACCGATTGATAAAGGTCCAGTAGTTGTAGGAGATGAAATAGAGATAGGAACGGCTTCCTTTAATCCCGTAAGACGAATTGTTCCTCATGAGCTTGTACGGACTAATATTCCTATGATCGATGTGTTTAATTGTCTGGTTAAATCGCAAAAGATTCCTATTTTTTCTGTTGCAGGTGAACCTTATAACGCTTTATTGATGCGCATTGCTAATCAAACAGATGCAGATGTTGTCATTATTGGTGGAATGGGATTGCGTTTTGATGACTACCAAGCGTTTATCGATAATGCAGAAACCTCTGGGTCTTTAGATAAAACAGTGATGTTTATTCACCAGGCAACCGATCCTGCAGTGGAATGTCTTTTAGTTCCGGATATGGTCCTTGCTTGCGCAGAGCGCTTTGCTATGCAAGATAAAAATGTTTTGGTGCTCTTAACAGATATGACGGCTTTTGCTGATGCGATTAAGGAGATCATGATTACTATGGATCAAGTTCCTTCTACAAGAGGATATCCTGGTTCTTTATATTCTGATCTTGCCTCTCGTTATGAGAAGGCAGTGGATATAGAAGGCAGTGGTTCGATTACGATTATTTCTGTGACAACTATGCCAGGCGGAGATGTGACACATCCGATTCCCGATAATACAGGATATATCACAGAAGGACAGTTTTACCTACATGGAGGCAGAATCGATCCTTTTGGTTCTTTATCGCGCTTAAAGCAAAACGTAATTGAGAAAGTAACCCGTGAAGATCACGGCTCTATTGCTAATGCCTCGATTCGTTTATATGCAGATGCTAAAAAAGCCAGAGAGCAACAGAGTATGGGTTTCCCTCTTTCGGCATGGCATAGGAAATTGATTGCTTTTGCGCAATTGTTTGAAGAGCGGATGATGAGTTTAGAATCGAACCTTCCTTTAGAGAAAGCTCTTAATCTGTTATGGCAAACTCTCTCTGAGTGTTTTGATCAACACGAAGTGGGGATAAAACAAACATTGATTGATAAGTACTGGCCTAAAAATAAAATATAAGAATTGGTGTTGTGGCAGAAATAAAACTTACCAAAATGGAGTTGCGTATACAGCAACTCAAACTAGAACAGTTACGAAAATATTTACCGACTCTGCAGATGAAAAAATCGATGCTGCAATTAGAAGTGAGTCATGCTGCTTTAGAAATAGATCGATTCGTTTCTCATCTAGGTGTTAAGCAGGAAAGAGCGCGAAAATATGCGCAGTTACTCACCGATCCGAGCTTTGATCGATTAGTAAATGCAACCCAGATTGAAAATAGAGAAGTCCTTTATGACAATATTGCAGGGATTAATGTTCCTAAACTAGGGAAAATAGATTTTGAAAAAACGCAATACTCCTTATTTGATACACCTCTTTGGTTTGAATCCGTATTAAGTGATATCAGAGATTTGATTGTTGCCAGGGAAAGAGTACAGATAGCTAAACAAAAAAAACAAGTTCTTGAAAGAGAGTTAAAAGAAGTTTCCATTCGCGTGAATCTTTTTGAGAAGATTTTAATCCCACGTGCTAGAGGCAATATTAGAAAAATTAAGATATTTTTAAGCGATCAGCAATTAGCAGCGGTATCTCAAGCTAAGATAGCAAAGAAGAAGATCTATCAACGCTCTCTTGAGGTTAATTTATGATTATTCCCATGAAAAAATATCTCATTCTAGGAGTACAGGAAGATCTTGAATCCTTCTTTAAAAAGGCACAGCAGCAAGGGGTATTAGAGTTTATCCCGGGAAAAAATAAAACGCCTAGCGCAGTCGCTAAAGAAATGCGGTGTTTTATCGATGCAATCCGCATATTGCGTAAACTCAATCCTACAGATAAATCAAAAGACCCAGAACAATCCGCAGAAGAGATTGCTCTCTATATTATTTATTTAAAGAAAGAGATAGAGCGCTTATCAGAACAGATACGGATTATCGGATTGGAAATCGCAAGAGTGTCTCCATTAGGGGATTTTTCTAAAGAGGATATTGCATACATTGAAACGGAAGCAAAAAAAGTCATCCAGTTTTTTTGCATGAAAACGCTCAAAAGAGAAGAGAATCCACCAGATGAAGGTTTGATTTATCTGAGTACCGAATATGACCTAGATTATTTTATGGCTATTCACGCAGCTCCTGTTAACTATCCTCATATGATTGAGATGCGCGTGGATAAATCAGTAGGCGTTTTAAAAGAAGAGCTAGAAGAGACTAAGCAGTCCTTACAGAAAATAGAAAGAGAGCTCAAAGAATCCGTCTGTTTTCAATCTTTTCTGCAAGAAGCGTTGATTACACATCTGAATACCTATCACTTAGAACAAGCGAAAAATACTGTTCAATATCCTTTAGAAAACTCTATTTTTTGTGTGGAAGCTTGGATTCCTCAAAATAAGGTGCGTATCTTATATTCTTTAGTCCATGATATGGCCATTCACTGTGAGTCTATTGCTGTAGAAGAAGGAGAAATAGTTCCTACTTATATGGAAAATAAAGGCATTGCTCGAATTGGTGAAGATCTTGTGCGTGTGTACGATATTCCAGCTCACACGGATAAAGATCCTTCTACCTGGGTATTCTGGTTTTTTGTGCTCTTTTTTTCTATCATTGTTGCGGATGGAGGTTATGGTTTGCTCTATCTTGCCCTAGCGGGTTTTTGTTGGTTTAAATTCCCTAATCTTAAAGGGCAGAAAAGAAGATTTTTAAAATTAGCTACTATTTTGGCAACAGGTTGTGTTTTATGGGGTGTGTGTACAGCTTCTTTCTTTGGGTTAGAGCTTAAACCCAGCGACTGGATTATGCGAATTTCTCCGCTTCAAACACTTGTGGTAAAAAAGGCAGATTACCACTTGCAGCAAAACGATGATGTACAAAAGGAATTAAATGAGAAGTTTCCTCAAATAAGAAGCGCTGTTAATGGACAAGAGGTCATTGAAAAAGCGGTTGAGTACAAAGACGGTAAAACAAGCTATGCTATATCGGATGATTTTTCTAGGAATATTCTGCTAGATTTTTCTATCCTATTGGGAATTGTACATATTTCTTGCTCCCTAATGCGGTATTTCTTCCGTAATTGGGCAGGAGTTGGCTGGGTTCTTTTTATGATAGGCGGTTATTTGTATTTTCCCTCTATCTTGAATGCTACTACTATTTTACATTTTTTAAACCTAGTAAGTAAAACCCAAGGAGCAGAAATTGGCCTGCAGTTGATTTTTAGTGGGATCATTATAGCTGTTGCATTAGCGCTCATTCAAAACCGTTTAAAAGGTTTCAAGCACCTTACACAACTTCTAGAAGTGTTTGCTGATGTGCTTTCCTATTTGCGCCTATATGCCTTAGCACTTGCTGGAAGTATTATGGCAGCTACATTTAATCAATTGGGAAAAAGTGCTGGGCTATTTGGATTTATACCTATTTTAGGAGGACATAGTATAAATATTCTCCTTGGGCTAATGGCAGGTGTTATTCATGGGCTTCGTCTCAATTTTATTGAATGGTACCACTATTGCTTTGATGGAGGAGGACGCTTATTTAAACCTCTAACCTATTTGAAATCGAAAGAAAATTAAGGAGACTTATGGATTATAGTATGGTAGGACCTGCACTAGTTTTAGGATTAGGCTGTGCTGGAAGTGCAATTGGTTGTGGAATTGGCGGTATGGCCTCTCACGCTGTTATGAGCCGCGTAGAAGAAAACCATGGGCAATTTATTGGTATGTCCGCTGTGGCTTCTTCTCAAGCAATTTACGGATTTGTTCTAATGTTGCTTATGAAAGCTAAAATTGTCTCAGGAGAATTATCCCCTCTTTCTGGTATTGGTATTGGTGTATCCGTTGGAGTGGCTTTTCTTTTTTCTTCTATCTACCAAGGGTTATGCGCAGCATCCGGTATTCAAGCTTCGGCTAAACAACCAGCGATTATTGGGAAGTGCTTTGCAGCATTAGGGATTATCGAATCATTTTCCTTATTTGCGTTTGTCTTTGCTCTTTTACTGATTTAAGACCCTCAGGGTTTATCTTTAAATAGGGATAATTATGGCTAAAATTATAGGTGCCTCACGTTTAAAGAATTATCAAAAGCATTTCCAGTAATGGATGAGCAGGTAGCTAAAAGCTTGCCCACCAGAAGGTATCCTCCTATAGGTCGATCAGATACAATAGAGGTGATTAGAGATGCTGAAGGAAAGCCGATAAGGGCAAAAGCTGTTCATGGTACGTGCAATATCTTTAACGATGAAGAAATTCTTCAAGTTCATCCCGTAGTCGGAAGAAAACCATTTGGAAAACGCTTTAATGACTATGGAGGAAAAGAGGAGGTATACATAGACTTTACTCAAGCTTGTAAAGCTATTATTCAACAACAAGCTACAAGAGGATGTAATGCAGCAACTGCAGCTATGCTTATTAAAGATCGAGGCGGAAAACCCGACTTTTACAAACTGCAAGATTGCAACCTTGGAAATGACGAAAATATAAAACAAGATATTAGACTTCTTGCGTAATTAGGTTTTTGCTATACTTCCTTCTTAAATGGAGGGAAAGGAAAAATTACTTAGAACTTCAATCACTCTCACCCGAGCAATTGAGAAGACAGACAGGAGTGAAACGAAAAACTTTTGAAGAAAAGGTCTTCATTTTATTAGAAGAGCAAAACAAAAGATATAGAAAAGCTGGGAGAAAAGGCTTACTTAAGCCTAGAAGACAAGCTTTTAAAGACTTTAGAATATTTGAGAGAATATCGAACGTATTTTCACACAGGTTTTAGTTACGGTCTGAGACAAAGCGCATGTTATCGAGCCTGCAGATGGGTAGAAGACACATGGATTAAAAGCAAGAAGTTTTCACAGCCTGGGAAAAAAGCTATTCTTAAGAGAGACATGGAATACGAAGTAATTCTTGATAGATGCATCAGAAACACCTATAGAGCGTCCCCAAAAAAAGACAAAGATAAAAAGAGGATAAAAAATCGCAATAATAGACAGAAGCATTTTTAATCCGGAAAAAAGAAAAAGCATACGATCAAAATAGTCGTAGATAAGAAAACGAAAAAAGTTGTCAGAATAAACTTTTGTAATGGCAAAAAACATGATTTTAGACTGTTTAAAGAGAGTAGGGTGCGGTGGACAGATCAACGTTGTTATAGTGGTTTAAATTTATTTTTTCTTTTAAGCACATTTTTCTAAAATTGCTTGATCAATAGCTTCTGAAAGAGTAGAAAATGTGTTAAGAGTTGATTGTACTTTTCTCTTAAAGTTAGCCCAAAATATTTCAATTGGATTTAAATCTGGGGAATAAGGGGGTAAAAATAAGACTTCGCAACCAGCCTTCTTGATCATTTCTAAACTCAGCTGTGAATTATGAAAACTTGCATTGTCCATGATGATAACTTGATCGGCTTTAAGTTCAAGAAGGAGCATTTTCTCTAACCATGTATTAAATAAATCAGTATTGCATGTCCCTGTATAACAAAAAGGAGCTATAATAAATGCCTCTGCTATTTCTCTAAGATAAGCATCAGCATGTTCTTGAATATAATATTTTAACTTTTCATTATGGAGTTTACTTGGTGATCTTTGCTTCAACTTGGGAGCTAAATCGCCTTGCTTTTCTAACTTTTTCCAATTTAGAAGAGAACGAGGAGAAACTCCAAAAGCCTGAGCCACCGCTAAAAGAGAACCACATCTTTTTAAATATTTTAGAGCCTGTTTAAAATCTTTTCAAAAGTAGAGCAATAAAAGCAAGAACCACCATATTCAGGCTTGTATGTAGTTTTCTTTCGCAATTTTTCCATAGCCTGCGACATTTTTCTATCCACGCAAAAGAACGCTCTACAACCCATCTTTTGGGAATAACTGTAAAAGTATTAGGATAGTGGAATGAATCTTTTTGCCCCATAGGAGCATCGTGCTGAAACCCTCTCTTCCTCCACTTAAGAACAGTTTTAGGGTTGAGACTCAACTCATCTGCTAATTTGGCTATGCTCTTATGATTGAATCGGAACCACTATATACTCTAGAAAGTTGAAGTCTGGAGTGGATTGAGCTCGATTTTTTGAAAGTTATCAGTATACTGAAATGCATTAGAAAAAAGACTTTTCAAAAACTAAATTCATTGAATTTTTCTCATTGATTGAGTTATAAATCTTACATCTATGCAACCTGAAGCGAACTTTTTAACAAGAAACCAAAAAGACATCCTCAAGGCTCGTCATCGCCATGAACGGGATAAAAGGCTATGCGATAGAATCAAATCTATTTTATTGTTAGATGAAGGGTGGACATACCCACAAGTAGCACATGCTTTACTCCTAGATGAGGATACGATAAGGCGTTACTATAAAACTTATTTAGAAGGTGGCAAAGAAGCATTGCTGAATTTGAACTATGCAGGAAAGGCATGCCGGCTCAATCAAGGCCAACTTAAACAACTAAAAATCTATGTAAAAGAAGAAGCTCCCAGTTCAGCTAAACAAGTTGTCAATTTTGCCAAAGACCACTTTGGAATATGTTATACACCATCAGCTATGGTTTCTTTATTGCATCGGTTAAACTTTACCTATAAAAAGCCTAAGCTGATTCCTGGAAAAGTGAATGAGAAAGCTAAAGAGCTTTTTTCACAAGAATTGCAAAATCTAGAAAAAGAACTCGCTCAAACAGATCAACTGCTTTATTTAGATGGGGTTCATCCTCAACACAATTCCAAACCCTCTTATGGATGGTATGAAAAAGGATCTAAGGCTATATTGCTAACAAATACAGGACGTAAACGTATCAATATCAATGGAGCCTTAGATGTAAAGCGCTTAGAAGTTACAACTCTTTCTTCCGACTCTATCAATGCGCAATCTACTCTTGATTTGTTTAAAAAATGGGAAGAAAAGTATCCTTTTGCACAAAGAATCGTGGTTATATGCGATAACGCTGCCTACTATAGGTCAAAAATCGTTGCAAATTACCTAAAAACATCCAGAGTAGAAATCAAATTCTTGCCTCCTTATTCTCCCGATCTCAATCTGATTGAACGCCTTTGGCGATTCATGAATAAAAAAGTCCGCAATAATCGATATTATGAAAAATTCTTAGATTTTAAGAAGGCAATTTGTGCTTTTTTTGAAAATATTCCTAAATATCGGGAAGAACTGCAACCTCTTTTATCTAGGAAATTTTGCTTAGTTAAATCTTAATTTAAAAACAAACGAGTTCTCTAATTGCACACAAGGGGAATATAAATTCTCTTAATTCTTCATAAGCTCTCCGAGCCGATATTTTGCTTGCAAAATAAAAGGCGTTTTTTAAGATCTTAGGACAGCAAAGTTTAATGCGGGAGATAAGTCCAGGGTTCTCTGCGGAGTCTTTTTGAAGAAAACTATTTTAGATTCTTCGCTCCATTATGCTATCCGAAATGAAATGGGCAAGACAATGTATATTACGGCTTCTAAGAGCCAACTCATTTGTCGTCTTTACCTATTTCTTCGGTTTTCTCCTGCAAAAAATTTTAGTCACTTTTCCTAATGTTTTTA
>NZ_JAAVTY010000041.1:0-11395 GCF_018642185.1 Candidatus Rhabdochlamydia sp. W815
CTTTGGTCATAGGTTAGGTGATGGTAGCCTTTAGGCAAGGTCTCTCCTTGTGTTTGATTGTTAAAAATCACAATAGAGATTCTTTCATCGCCTGCCTATCAAACTTGAAAAGACTTTATCAAAAGTTGGCAAAAAAAACCAAAAAGTTTTAGAATTAGTCCACTCCATCACACTTTGGGACTAAACATCTAAAACTTCCAATCCAGAGCCAAATTCATTTCATTGACTTTTGTCCCTCTACCAAAGGTTCCTTCATAACCAATAGATAACTGGAAGTCTCCCTGGCAAGAGATAAGAAATTGCGCACCCACGAGCAATTGATCGATTGTTTGATGAAAGCTAGTCGCCGAAAAATTTGGTTCACAAAATGTTTTCCCTCTAAATCCAGAGGTGTAATGACCGCCTATTAAAGGAGTTGTTCTCAACCAACCTAGATTGACACTAGGAACTAAGCAAAAACCACTAATACATGATTCTTTAGTGACTTTAATATTGACCAAGGAGCGTAAAAAGGAAGAGCATTTGTCTTTTATAGAAAGGTCGATAGACTGAGCTCCTTTTTCTTTAAATTTTCCTTGGAACGAGTTGGTTTGATCTAACCTGATTTCAGGTTGCACGAAAAAATTGTCTACATTGAAGGGCTCTAATCTAAGCCCTGCTAAGAGAATCTCTGAGAAGTTCCAAGTAGTAGGATCGCTATGCGCTTTTCTAGAAATCCCTGGAAATACAATTTTTCGATCTACATCATAGAAATTACCTGCTCCTAAAAGCAGAAAATCAAAATAGAAATTTTCAGAGTCGTACTTTATATAAGGACCTAAATGCACAGAGTTACCATAAGCATCCCCCATCTGATGTTTCCAATCAAGTTGGGCATGAGAGTACGCGATCCCTACCCCTATGCTCCACTGATCGATAAACAGGTGGTCTGCTCCTACTGCAACTCCATAGGTGTGAGCCTTAAAGCCAGGAGCTTCTTGACACCCTTCTTGTGAATAAATAAACCCTAAATGGTTGACCCAAATATTCGTAGGTTCATCGATATCTGTATAACAATAAGACCTTTGACCAGCTCCTGTCATAAAAAAGGCATTGGCAAGATTAAAAATGCTCTCGAGTTCAACTAAGGGCAGAGATCCAAATGCAGCAGGGGTTAAGCTTTTAAGTGCTTTTGCATATTCATCCATCGGTAGCTGGAGTAAAGCATTAGCCACTGCATCGAGATCTATATCTGCGAAGTCAAAGGAGGAACAAAATAGATAATCTGCAACAGCTCGCGCATTACCGGTCAAGCTAGAATTAGGTATACTTATAATTAAAGAAGGAGCACTTAAAGAGAGTTGAACTTGGTTAGGGAAATAATTGACGGTATAAACTAGGCGTTGATCGCTAAAAGAGTTGCTAAATTGCCCTGTAACAGATTCTGCGGTAAGAAAGGTATAAACTGTTTCTTCTGAATAAACTCCGGGTTCAAGTCTGATGGAAAGAGCCCCATTCAACGAGGCAGTCCCTATCACTTGTAGTAGATCATTTTCTCCCATTACATCGATCTCTATGGCTAATGTACCGCTTGAACTTTGTGTATAATTTCCATTGACGGTTAGAGTTCCAATCGAATTACCTGGTGCAACGATGCCATCGTTAATTACCGTACCGATTGTTCCCACTCCACCGAGCACTCCGTTAGGTGCGACAGTGCATGTGCCACCTAATTTTCCATTGACGAGAAGAGCTCCTACATTGACAGCTACCTGGCCTGCAAAACTTGAAGAGTCATTGGTAAAATTTACCAATCCAAACTTTTGCTTGATCAAAGTGCCAGATCCTGAAATGTTTCCATTATATGTTCCTGTGCTTTCTTGATCAAAAATTAGAATGGCATTATCGATAATGTCTCCTTGTAGACTGGTTGTATTCCCTTGCAGTGTTCCACCACTTACCGTTGTTCCCCCCATGTAGTCATTCGCCCCTGTTAAAACGAGTGTTCCGTCATTTGATTTTATTAGACTACCAGGGCCTGTAATTATTCCTGGAATAGTTAAAATACAAGAGGAATCCACACTAATTGTGCCAAAAGGGGCAAGAAAAATGCTCCTAGACAAGGAGAAAGAGCTGGTAGTTTCAAGAATGCCTCCAAAAAAAGCTATCGGACCAGACGAATCACCGAGTACATCGCTTGCAATAGATAACGTTCCTTCTTTGATTTGAGTTCCTCCTCTATAGTTGTTACTTGTTGAAGAAAGTGTGACTGTACCGGTATTTTGTTTGAAAATTCCCCTATCTGAAGGGCTTTTTGGATCTGATTGGATAGCAAAATTTGCTGATAGATCTGTTTCGTTATCAAAGATCAACTGAGCATCAGTGTATAAAAACACATCATTAGCAAAACTTTGTCCATCGGTAGCCGCTAAAGACAGAGCAGGATCTGAAGCTCCAGCTATTCCTCCGATTGCTTGATTACCGCTTAAAGAGACTGAGTCTTGGATGGTTAAAACGCTATCATAAGAAACAAAAATAGCTCCTCCAATTCCAGCTCCACCTGCTCCAGCTCCTGCGTAAGAAGTTGTTGTCTTCTGCATTCCTCCATCTCCACCATATCTTCCTCCATAGCCTAGTCCACCTAAATATTGTCGACTTCCACCAGCTCCACCACCTCCTCCTCCAAAGCCACCGCCGCCACCGCCACCGCCGGTTTGCCTATTATCGCTGCTTTTGCCACTACTACCACCACCACCACCGCCACCAAACCCACCACCACCACCACCAGCTCCAGTTATAAAATCCAAGATGTTACTGCCACCGCCACCACCGCTACCAAATCCACCACCACCACCACCATTACTGTTAATTGCCGCACCTCCGCCTCCGCCTCCGCCTTTGCCTCCCCTACCACCCAAGGTAGCAATGTAAACGTCATATTCTTCTGCTAATTTTTCATCTGATACAGGAACAGCTATTACTATTCCATAAGCACTTCCACTACCGCCACCACCACCACCAGCTCCAAAATCTCCACCTGGGAGCTTTAGTAATTCAATATGGCCAACACCACCATTCCCACCTCCATTTCCTCCTCCTCCATAACCGGATCCTGCCTTCCCGTCGGTAAGAATTTGCGTGTTTTTTCCTCCATCTCCTCCTCCTTGTGCCCCTCCTTTTCCTCCATTGACACCGCTTTGACCAGGATTATCTCCTCCTCCTGAACTAAGCCCATTGCTATTTGGGTCTGCAGATGAAAAGCTAGCTCCACCACCACACCCTCCATTTGCAATATTTGTGTTACTTTGTCCAGTTCCTCCAGCACCTCCTCGCGCAATGTTATTTTGAATAGTAGTACTATTTAAGATAACAGAGCTTCCTGGTGCAATATAAATACCGCCCCCTGCTCCTAGTCCACCCCCACCTCCAGCTCCACCACCAGGACCACCAGTGGTGGTTGTTGCATTTCCTCCAAGAGCACCACCATTTTGTAGAGTACAGTTTTGTACTGTTAGGGGTTTAGTTGTAGCAAATAAGCGGAATTGATTGGCATTGCCATCGATTACTTGAGGAATCCCTCCAGAGGTGATAATGGATACTGGTTTTTGGATGACGGGTAAGCTACTAGCAAGCGTAATAGTAGGCAACCCTGCATTAATGGTTATAGTATGTGATGTTCCTATTGCACTATTGAGTTCTAAAATAGCTTGTCTAAGACTTCCTGGTCCATTATCTTCACTAGTTGAAACGGTAAGCGAAGCACTCCATAAGTGAGCTGAAAAAAGCGTTAAACTATTCAAAACAAAAAATCGTATTGATTTCATATAGACTTGCCTCAAAAAATAGATTATAGTAACTTCTTAATTTACAATATTTTTTTAAATTTAAAATGTAAATATTTTTTTAAATCTAGTATTGATCACCGATATACTAATCTTATTTCAAATTAAGAATTTATAAAGATTTATTTTTTAATAAGAATGCCCTCTAAACGACATATGGATGCGATTATAATTAAAGTATTTGGAAAAAATCTATGTATTTCCCAACCTGTAAATCTTATTTCTAATATATTTGAGTATACTAGTATGAGCATGATCTATTTAGCTACGGCATGCTTGGCTTAAATGCAACAACACCCTCTTACGTAAGTTTTTTATTACACAGTGCCTCTTGTTGAAAAGAAATTAGCCTCTCTTAAAAGATTAGAAAAAAAGCTTTTTTAAGTTTCTTTTTAGTACCTTCGAATCTGTATTTAAAATCACTTTACTCTTTAGCAATCCACAGTTTAGAATTCTTCTATCAACGCGTAAGAACTTTAGGAAAGTATTTAATATGAAATACCCAATTGTAAAAGGAACTTTCGATATTCTGCCACAGGAGACAAAAGAAGAAGACCTTTGGAAGGAATCTCATCGATGGACCTACATAGAGCAGATTTTACGTGAAGAAGCTATAAAACATGGCTTTAGAGAAATTCGTACTCCGATTTTTGAGCGCACAGAACTATTTGAACGAGGCGTTGGAGCGTCCTCTGATATCGTATCAAAGGAGATGTATACCTTTTTAGACCGCAAAGGACGTTCTTTGAGTTTAAGACCAGAGGGGACAGCTCCTGTAGTGCGCGCTTTCATTAGTGATCATCTCTATCAAACACCGGGTATTCACAAATTTTTTTATATCGGACCTATGTTTCGCTATGAAAGGCCACAAGCAGGGCGCTATCGGCAGCTACATCAATTTGGTGTGGAAGCAATCGGTACAATGCATCCTTATCAAGATGTAGAATTAATAGACCTAATGTATCAAATTTATCAGAGACTGGGGTTGAAAAACCTATCTATTTCTATTAATTCTGTCGGTGATAACTCATCTCGCATGGCTTATCAAGCAGCTTTGTTATCATATCTTACACCTCATAAAGATCAATTATCAGAAGATAGTCAAATAAGGCTTAAAAAAAACGTCTTGCGCGTTCTAGATTCTAAGCTAGATCAAGATCAGAAAATCTTGAAAAATGCACCTTTAATTAGCAAATACTTAAGCAAAGAGGCAAAAGAGCATTTTCAAATAGTATTACATGAATTAAATCAACTAAAGATCCCTTACCAGGTGGAACCAAGGCTTGTTCGTGGATTAGATTACTATAGCAATACTGTATTTGAAATCACCTCAGAACAGCTAGCAGCCCAAAATGCTGTTGGAGCTGGCGGACGCTATGATGGGCTAATAGCAGATTTGGGTGGTCCTAACTTACCAGCTGCAGGATTTGCTATAGGATTAGAGCGCTTATTGCAAACGATGTTAAAACAAGAAGCTTTCTTTCCAGGTCCTTTAAAACCGAATCTTTTCTTAATACCCATGAACAATCAGGCTACTCAATTAGCCTTTAAGCTGACAACGCAACTTAAACATAAAAATATTGCTGCACAAATGGATTTAAGCGGTAAAAAAATTCAACACGGTTTGCAGCTTGCAAATCTACTCCAAGCAACCGCTATTGCAGTGATTGGAGATGAGGAAATCCATTCAGGAAAAATCACTTGTAAAAAATTAGCAACGCGTGAATCTCACACTTTTTCAATTCAACATTTAATCGATAATCTTAAAGGATGGCTTAATGTTTGACTATCGCAGAACACACACTTGTGGAGAATTAAGATCCTCTCATATAGGTAAAATCGTCACTCTATCCGGATGGATACATCGCAGGCGTGATCATGGAGGTATCATCTTCATCGATCTTAGAGATCGCTTTGGCTTAACCCAACTCGTTTTTGATCCTAAAACCATTTCCGAAGAGCTTTTTGATCAGGCATCGCGTTTACGTAGCGAATGGGTTATTTCTGTTAAAGGTCAAGTAATCGCGCGCACTGAAAAAATGATTAATCCTAAACTCCCCACAGGTGAGTTAGAAATCTACGTAAAAGAATTAGAGATCTTATCTTCTTCTAAGACACCTCCTTTTTCTATTTGTGATGAGGATATCGAGGTAAATGAAGAGCTTCGGCTTAAATATCGTTATCTAGATATCAGAAGAGGGTTAGTTGCCCATAATTTATTACTGCGCCATCAATTGATGTTAACCACCCGCAATTTTATGAGTGAGCAGGGATTTGTCGAAATTTCAACACCCATTCTAGGGAAATCCACTCCAGAAGGAGCCCGTGATTATCTTGTACCTTCTAGAATCTATCCGGGTAATTTTTATGCATTACCTCAATCACCTCAAATATTCAAACAATTATTGATGATATCTGGCATGGATCGCTATTTTCAGATCGCTCCTTGTTTTCGCGATGAAGACCTTCGCTCTGATAGACAGCCTGAATTTACCCAAATCGATCTTGAAATGAGTTTTGGGAAACCAGAAGATATCATGAGCATTATTGAAGAATTAATGACTAAGATCATTCAAATTGTTTCACCTAATACCTCATCGATTTCCTTCCCTAAAATGAGTTATAAAGACTGTTTGGAAAGCTATGGAACCGATCATCCAGATCTGCGCTTTAAAATGCCTCTTGTGCGTCTTGACGACATCATAGAACAGAGCGAATTTACCGTTCTACGCGAGCAGCTAGCGCAAAAAGGTTGTATCAAAGCTGTTTTGGTAAAAAATGGAGCAGAGTTATCACGCCGCGAAATAGAAACCTATACACAATTTGTTTCTTTATTTGGCGTCAGTGGCTTAGCTTGGATGAAGTGTCAATCTGAGAGCTTAAGCTCAAACATTACTAAGTTCTTTTCCTCTGAACTATTAACAGACCTAAAAAACCGCATGCAATGTGAGATAGGCGATTTGATTTTAATAGCAGGAGGAGAAGAGGCAAGAATCAACCAAGGCCTAGATCATCTTCGCAGAAAAATTGCAAAAGAAAGAAATTTAATAGATCCATCTAATATGCATTTTGCTTGGGTCACAGATTTTCCACTGCTTCGTTGGAATACGGATGAAAGGCGCATAGAAAGCGAGCATCATCCTTTCACCTCTCCTCACTCTGAAGATCTTGAAATACTAAATACAGATCCATTAAAAGTGCGTGCTCTGACTTATGATCTTGTGCTAAATGGGTATGAAATTGGAGGAGGGTCTCAGAGAATTCACAATAGCGAATTACAAAATAAAATATTTGAAATTCTTCATTTATCTAAAAATGTCATTCAAGAAAAGTTTGGTTTTTTTGTAGAGGCTCTGGAATATGGGGCCCCTCCTCATCTAGGATTTGCTTTTGGGTTAGATCGCATATTAATGATTTTAGCAAAAACAGAAAATATTAGAGATGTGATTGCTTTTCCCAAGACCCAAAAAGCTAGTGATTTAATGATCCAAACTCCTGCAAAAGTAGAAAAAAAACAACTAAATGACTTAAAAGTTCAAATAGAACCTATTGAAATCATTTGGACATAAGATTTAAGATGAATAGCAAATACACTCATTTATGCTCCGAGGTAGCAACCCATGAAGTCAAAAAAATATCTCTTATTAGCTTGTGCTCTATTTATGACGCAAGCTGCCCTTTGTCAAGAAAGCCCTCCTGGCAGATCAGCTATTCACCACGATGAAATTGAAAAGCTTTCTCGAGCTTTTGGGCATCTGATTGGGAAAAATTTGATTCAACAAGACTTAGAAAAGAATGGTAAAGTCAAACTTGATCTAGCACAGGTTATCAAAGGATTGCAAGAAGCTGCAGATGGGAAAGAATCCCCTATGACAGAAAATGAGTGTGTAGAAGCAATTGTTGCTGCTAAAGAACTAGCATTTGAGCAAGAATCTAAAGAAAATTTAGAAAAAGCAGAAACCTTCCTCAAAAAAAATGCAATAGATGCAGCGGTGGTAAGTATAGAAAATGGCAAGGTTCAATATCGTATAGAGAAAACAGGCACTGGAGAAGCAATCCAGTCTCATTTTTCTCCTTTGGTGCACTATAAAGGACAATTTCTCGATGGTTCTGTTTTTAATGATTCTAATGAAGAAGTGCTTTTTCTCGATGAAATTATTACGGGCCTGCGCTTAGGTTTAATTGGTATGAAAGAAGGAGAAAAACGCACTATCTACATTCACCCTGATTTTGCTTATAAGATGCATCATAACCTTCCTCCTAACTCTCTTTTGACTTTTGAAATAGAAGTTGTTCAAGCAAATGCTTCTTATAATTCTCTTTCTTCAAAAGAAAATATACACCCTATGGAAATCGCTGAGCCCAAAACAGATATACGTTAGGACATTAGTTTTTATAAAAAAATCCTAAAATCCAATTGCATAAATCTACCCATACTGCTCTGATATGCAATAACGATCCATGACTAGATAATCCCATAGATTTTATGCGTTTATTTAAGATTTCTTTAGCTTTCCAAATGGCAATCGCCACAGTGTTTGGGATTCTTTTTGGCCTATTCCTGGGCGATTTATGCGATGTCTTTGCCTCTTATGCATCTGCATACATTAAACTCCTCAAAGTTACAGCTATCCCTTATTTAATTGGGGCTATTATCCATGGAGTAGGACAGTTAAGCTCTGCTCAAGGTAAATTAATTGTAAAGCGCGGTATCTTTTTTATTAGTTTAGCTTGGACCATTAATATTTTAATGATTTACACGGTCTCTCATTTATTTCCCCTTTCTAGCAGTCCTCAAACATCTGGTTATATCTCTAGCGATACACCTCATTTGAACTTTGCTGAATTGCTCATTCCCGACAATATTTTTTACGATCTAACCAATAACATTGTTCCAGCTATCGTAATCTTTTCTCTTCTGATTGGAATTGCATTGATCCACCTCAAAGAAAAAGATGTAATTATGAATGGTTTACAAAATTTAGTAAGTGCACTAACACGAATTACGGCTTGGATTGCTCGGATTACACCGATTGGAACTTTTTTAATTATATCCAACCAAGTAGGGACGATTCAACTTTCTACCGTTAAGCAAGTTAGCACTTATATAATCTTATACCTTTTAGGAACATGTTCGATTATATTTTGGATTTTTCCCAGACTTACAAGTATGTTAACCTCTATTCCTGCTTATAAATGGCTACAACAAACTCTTCCTATTTTGGTGCTTGCTTATACGACAAATGTAGTCATTGTTTGTTTGCCCTATATCATTGAATTGCTCAAAAAAGAAACAGCCATTATTGATCCTACCGACGAAAAAGCTCAAACACAAATACAAGGGACTGTGTCTGTTGTTTTCAATCTACCCCTAGGAGCTCTTTTCATTACCTTATTTGTATTTTTTATATCTATTTTTTATGGTTTGCCATTAGGTTTTTCTTCTCAAATTGAATTATTCGTAACTACATTTTTGACAAACTTAGGCTCGGTCGGACTAGGCTCGTGGATTAATAGTTTAACTTTCATTCTAGATTCCTTAGGCTTGCCGATTAATGCGATTAACTTGTATTTGACGACCCTCCCCTTTACCTCTGGATTTCAGTCCATGTTATCTGCCATGCAAATTACTTCTCTTTCTTTATTCATCACCCTTTCTTGTCGTAATATGCTGCTTTTTAGGTGGAATAGAATAATCAGTAAAACTTTTTTCACTCTACTTCCTATGGTTCTACTATTTCTTGTCCTTAAATCTTTTAATCCTTTACCAACTATTAAAAATGAAGCTAAAAGCATCTACGAACTAACAATTACCTCTACCATTCCCGTAAAGGTCTACAAAACGATTCCTCCCTCAAATCCTTTTGAAGGGGATGCTTTTGATCACATTTTATCTACTAAAACTTTAAGAGTGGGTTATTATCCCAATGTAGCCCCCTTTTGTTTTTATAATGTAAATAATCATTTAGTCGGATACGACATAGCCTTTGCTTATGAACTAGCTTACGACCTTGGCTGTAAATTAGAATTAGTGCCTCTTTCTTACAACAATGTCATTTCCGATATAGAAGGGAAGAAATACGATATTGCTATGTCTGCACTAAGCATGAACGAAAAAAGACTTAGAAACCTTTCTTTTACTAAATCTGATCTAGATGCAAGATTGATTTTGATTACAGAAGAAAAAATGCGTAAAAAATTTTCCTCCATGGAAAAAATTCTTAACAATCCTGATCTAAAAATTGCTGCACTTAAAGGATCTTCTTATGAGCAAGTAGCCCATGAGTTCTTTTCTAATGACAGGATTATTTATTTGGATCACTTTGAGGAATTCACTGTAAAAGGAAAGCAGGTAGCTTTGCTATGGGAAGAAAAACAAGCCCTTGCATGGATTTTAAAACACCGCAATTACCGTATTGTGATTCCAAGTCCTGCAATTGGAATAGATACTTTAGGCTATGCTATTAATGCAGACAGTCCTAAGTTTCTCAACTATCTCAACCAATGGTTAGAACTAAAAAACAATCAAGGATTTACGGAAAAGCAATACGATCTTTGGGTTAAAGGCAAAACAGAAATTGCAGCTCCCCAAGAAAAACGCTGGTCTATTGTTCGAGATGTACTACATTGGATTAAGTAGCTTTAAGGCAAGTGAAACACCTGCCTTAAAAAATAAGATTTACTTGGCTTTTGCAAGAAATGTTTTTAGATCATCTGCTTCTATTAAACCAACAACTCGATCTACTTCTTTTCCCTTATAGAATAAAACCAACGTAGGAATAGAAGTAATCTCTAAACGAGCAGCTACTTCTTGAGCAGCATCAATGTTTATCTTAAAAAAGTTCACCTCTTTTACTTCTTTAGCCACTTCCTCTAGAATAGGAGTCAGTTGTCGACAAGGTCCACACCAATCGGCAAAAAAATCAACCAATACAGCTCCTTGGCTTGTTTCTCTATCAAAGTCGTTTTCCAATATTTCTTTTATGAATTCACTCATTGCGTTTATTCTCCTTATTACATGGAATCTACTAGATTAAATCGCATTCTGGTTTTTAATCTAGCTTAAACTAAAAACCTCTTTCCGATACAATATCCTTCTTACGCGGTCATGGCGGAATTGGTAGACGCGCTAGATTCAGGTTCTAGTCAGGGCAACCTGGTGGATGTTCGAGTCATCTTGACCGCAAAAACTTCTTTAACAAAAAAACTAAACCTTATTTAAAAAAAGATCAATGTAGAAACGTTTTAGATGTTTAGTCCCAAAGTGTGATGGAGTGGGTTAATTCTAAAAATTTTTGGTTTTTTTTGCCAACTTTTGATAATATATTGGTTCCGATTCAATCGTATAGAAAAATATAGGATTAACGACAAGTTTCAAGTCGTTGACTTGAACCCCATTAAGCTAGCCGTTTGAATTGGCACTACTATAGACCTCTTATTGGAACAAAAATCATATGTTTATACTTATCATGAACCTATCTTGAATTAAATTTACTGTTTTAAAGATACTTGCCGACTTAAGAAATTCATCCAATATCCCAGTAGTCCAAACATTAATAGTCCGTTCCAATATA
>NZ_JAAVTY010000042.1:0-11086 GCF_018642185.1 Candidatus Rhabdochlamydia sp. W815
TTCAGGATCTAATTTCCCAGGAATCTTTTTAGGACGTTTATAAACAAATCCGTGCTGTATGAGCCAATCTGTCATGCCACTTCGGGAATATTTTATCCCATATTGCTCATGCACATAAGCTATGATCCCTTTGACTTTAAGATAGGTCTTTTCATGTAGGTGTTTTAGTAGAGACTCTTTTTGGTCTTGTGAAAGTTTTGATTTGCTACCGCCTCGAGGGCTACTTCCAGCTCTCATGGATTAAAATACTTTAAAATTTTAGATTGCTTATTGGTTATGCAAGAGATCTAATGAATTGTATTCGTAAAATTACACCTGATGAGGTGCTTACCACAATTATTAAAACGAATTGTTTTGTGAGTTTTTGCTGATTATTATTATGATGAACCCATGAAATCAATTAAACACATAGATCCTAAGAGTATCATCATACGCATGCCTAATTGGATAGGGGATTTTGTCATGGCAACTCCTATTCTTTCCGATGTACGCAGCTCTTTTCCAAAAGCTTCCATTACAGCAATGTGTCGTATAGGCGTTTGTCAGTTATTAGAGACGGATCCCGATATTAATGAGATATTTTGTTTTAGTAAGGCTAGTGGATTTAATCGTAGAGATAATCACCGAGATCTTATGGAAAAAATACGGCAAGGGAAGTATGACTTAGGCATTTTATTGACCAATTCATTTTCTTCTTCCTGGTGGTTTTATCGAGGGCATGTGTCCTATCGGATAGGATACGGGGGTAATTTTAGAAGTTTTTTATTAACCCATCCTATTCATCCTCCCTCTCAATTAAAAAAGCAACATCTCGTCAAGACATATAAAATGTTATTGTCTGTATTGGGAATTCCTGTTTCAAAAACAAACCCTCGGTTGTATCTTGCTAATCAAGAAATAAAAGCAGCGCAAGAGCTAGTCAAGCAGCAAGGAGTGCAAGAGGGTGATATCTTAATCGGTATTAACCCAGCTGCTACGTATGGTTCGGCTAAATGTTGGTTCCCTGAGAGATTCGTGGAAGTGGCCCATAAGTTATTACAAAACGAAAAGATTCATCTTGTGTTTTTTGGAGATCTAGAGAGTGTCTCTCTTATTAAAAGCATTTGTCGGACTCTGCCACCAAGAGCTATAAACTTAGCAGGTTTAACCTCTTTAAGAGAGTTAGCCAGCCTAATTTCTCTATGTAGAGCTTTTCTTTCTAATGATAGTGGACCTATGCATATTGCTGATGCGTTAGGCGTACCTGTTGTTGCATTATTCGGCTCTACTAATGAAATAGTGACCGGTCCTTTTTCTCAGGGTAGAGTAATCCATAAACACGTCACATGTTCGCCTTGTTATAAGCGTACTTGTCCCATTGATTTTCGCTGTATGAAAGCCATTGAAGTAGAAGAGGTTTATCAACAAGTTTTACAAGCGTTGTTTAGCCAACCCTCTTAAGATTCACATGCTTGATACGTTACTATATACATTTAAAATCTCCTTTTTTGATCGTTTATTAAAAAATGCAGCAAAGAAAAAAAGTACATATTTTTTGATTTGCTGGAATCGAGGGTTAGGCGATATTCCTCTGGGTCTTTATGCTTTAATATATAGGATTCGTGAGTTCATACCTGATGCTAAAATTACTTTTCTTACACGTCCTGACCTTTTTTTAGGATTTAACTTATTAAGTCAAGTAAAAGTACTTGTCGACTCCTCGTGGAAAAGAGGAAAACCTTTTGATCTTAAAAGCTCTTTAGCTCGTTTGCAAAAAAGCGAAAAATCATTTGATGTAATTATCGAACATCCAGATCCTACGCGTTGGTTAAAATGGCAATTGGGAAGGATTACTCCAAAGTTAAATTGGTTAGAAGAACATGATGCTTTATGTGAGCGGTTTAGATTAGATCCCATGCAAAAATATATAGCGATTCACATTCAGACAGAAACAAAATACAAATATGAGAAAAATTGGCCTGTTATTTATTGGAAAGAGTGTCTATATCAACTATTTTTTGAATTAAAACTAACCCCTATCTTATTTGGATTTTCTAAAGAAATACCGTTTGTACAAGAAGGAGTTGTTGATTTAAGAGGAGAAACCAATTTATTAGAGATGCTCTCTATTATTAAGAATCATTGTTGTTACTTACTTACTCCTGACTCAGGAGTGCTTTCTATGACGTATTATTTAAATAGTCCCTTTAAACTTAATGTGATATCTTTGTGGGCAGATCCTAAGCAAGGAATATTGAAACAGCAAGTGAAATCCCCAAATCCCTTGCTGCAGCATATTCCAATTATTGCAAAACATAAAGATATTTGTAATATTTCAGTTAGACAAGTCATAAAAATCCTTGGTGAACTGCAGAAATAGATATGCTAAAGCAGCTTTTATCTCAACATTTTCATTCCTTAGATCAGGCGCATCTCTTACATGGTTTAGAAACACTAGGCAGTGATCAGCTAAAGGTATTTTGGCAACAGGCACAACGTCTAGATCCTTCTCTTTTACTTGAACAAAGAAGATTGCTCGATAGGGATAAAACCCCCATTTTATCTACGCCTTTAAAAACTCCTGGCTTGTTAGGGTCAAAAAACTGTAAACGATTAGGTCGTGAGCTCATCGATCGAGGAAAAGTAGGCTGCATTATATTAGCTGGAGGAGATGGATCTCGCTTGAATTGGAGGGGCCCCAAAGGCACATTTTCCATTTGTATACAAAACCAGAGAAAAAGTTTATTTCAAAGGTTTTGTGAAAGAATAAAAAAAAAACAGTCGTTAGGGCAGTGTTTGCAAATTGCGATTATGACCTCTTTGTCTAACCACGTAGAAACGGAAATTTTTTTAAAAAAAAATCATTTCTTTGGATTGAAGAGTTCTCAGGTGCAATTTTTTTCACAAACAAACCTTCCCTTTTTGGATGAAAAAGGCAATTGGTGTTTAGAAGCTCCTGGTAAAATAGCAGAAGGTCCCAATGGTAATGGCGACGTATTGGATAGTTTTTTTACGAGCAAAATTGCGGATTTATGGCGAGATTTACAGATAGAATATGTTCATGTGATCCCCATAGATAACCCCTTAGCAGATCCTTTAGATCCAGAACTTACAGGTTATACAGTAGAATCTGGTTTAAGTGTAGCTTTGAAAGTGGTCAAAAGAGAATTTTCTCAAGAAAAAATGGGGGTTGTAGCACAAAAAAAAGAAGGCATTTCGATTATAGAATATTCAGAAATATCTCCAGAGAGATATAAAGAATTTCTTTTTTGCAATGTAAATATATTTTGCTTTTGTTTGTCTGATTTACAAAATCTTTATTGTCGTGTAAAATTACCTTTGCATCTAGCTAGAAAAAAAACGAACTTGCTTCTCTTCAATCAAACAAAACAGGTTTCTTGCTTTATTTGGAAATGTGAAAAATTCCTTTTTGATGTATTGGATTATTTACCTCGCAGCGCTACGCTTGTCTATCCACGATATCTTACCTATGCACCTTTAAAAGAATTAGACGATTTAGAAAATGTCAAGAAAGCCTTGATTGCTTATGAGAATCAATAGAAATGGTTTAAAACACATAATATATATACTTTATTTTACAATTAAAATAAATAGATAATACAGGGTTATTCAAAAAAAGAAAAAGGGATCTAAATGAAAATTGGCTATTTAGGCGCAGGAACATGGGGTTTTTGTTTAGCAGCTTTACTTGCATCAAAAGGCCATAAAGTCATTTTATGGACGGCAAAACCAGAATTTGCCGATTTGCTATCAGAAAAAAGAGAACACCCTAAGTTACTTCGTTGTAAAGCAAGTGACAATCTTAGCTTTACCTCTGACTTATCGGAAGCGGTTGAAGGTGCTGAATATATTGTTGAATCGGTTACTTCAAAAGGAATACGCCCTGTTTTTGAACAGGTCCTAGAAAGGGGAAAAGTACATTGTCCTGTTATTGTTACTTCCAAAGGAATTGAGCAAAATACCGGTTTATTATTGCACGAAGTTGTATTAGAGGTTTTGGGGGAAAAGATGCGGGATAAGATTGCTTGTTTAAGTGGTCCAAGTCATGCAGAAGAAGTCATTCAAAAATTGCCTACTTCGATTGTGTGCGCAGCTTATCATGTTCCTTTGATGCACCAAGTTGTTGATTTATTTATGACTTCCTATTTTCGTATCTATCCCAATGCAGATATAAATGGAGTGGCTTTTGGTGGAGCTATGAAAAACATTATCGCTATTGCTTGCGGTATTTCAGATGGATTGGGATTTGGAGATAACACCAAATCTGCTCTAATGACACGAGGGTTGCATGAAATTCGAAAACTCTCTGTTACTAAAAAGTGTAATCCAGAAACTTTAAATGGTTTGTCTGGGTTAGGAGATCTCTGTGTTACCTGTTTATCCAAGCTTAGTCGTAATTATATGTTTGGAAGATTAATTGCAGACGGATTGACAAGGGAACGGGCTCAAGAAAAAATCAACATGGTAGTTGAAGGGGCTTATACATGTATTTCTGCATTACAATTAGCAGAGAAAAAAAATATCCCTGTCCCTATTACAGCCGCTATTTGTTCTATACTCTATGAACAATTAGATCCACGAGATGCGGTAAAATCTCTTTTGCAAAGAGCTATTAAGGAAGAGCATTTATAATGGAATTAGACGGCATAAAAGTTGTTACCGCTCAAGAGATGAAGGATATAGAGAATAGAGCCTTTCAAAAGGGCTGTTCAGAATTAGGGTTTATGCAACAAGCAGGAATTTCTGTTGCAATGCAAGTAGAAAAATTTACCCAGGAAAGAAAACTACCTAAAGAAGTATTGCTTTTTGCAGGTAGAGGAAATAATGCAGGAGATGGTTTTGCTGCAGGTGCAATTCTAGTAGCAAAGGGATACTCTGTTATAGCTTACCCCATTTATCCGGTAGAGAGATTTAGTGCTTTGTGTCGGAATATGTATGAGAATTTTTGTTCTCAAGGAGGAAAAATAGAATTCTCTCTTGAAAAAATACAAGAGAGGATGAGTCATGCGGGCCTTATTCTAGATGCTCTTGTAGGAACTGGAATGAAAAAGAGTGCAGATAACGAGCTAGCCGCTGCTATTGAAATAGCTAATCGCTCAAAACTTCCTATTCTTGCCATTGATATTCCCTCAGGTTTAAATGGCACCACAGGTGAGGTTGGATTAATCGCTATTCATGCTACTAAAACCATCTATTTAGAATTAGCAAAAACAGGATTCTTTCTACGAGACGGGTGGGATCATGTAGGAGAAATTGTTCGAGGTGGTTTTGGTCTCCCAGAAGATCAAGTAAAAGCCTCTGCTTGTTTGCTTAATTTGTCTTCTCTTAAATTACCTCTTATTCAACGTTCTTGGCATAAATATCAAAAAGGGTATGTTGTAGCTATTGCAGGCTCTGAAGAGATGCCAGGAGCTGCTGTTTTAGCAAGCTATGCAGCTTTAAGATCAGGTGCGGGGATTGTGCGTGTATTTTCCCCAGATAAGATTTTAGTTCCTTATGAAATGATGCATCAGACTTTAGATGATAAGAATTTTGACGCGTTAGATCAAGAAATTGCTCGAGCTAAAGCTGTATTAGTAGGCCCAGGTCTTGGACGTGTAAAAAAAACGGATAAAATCGTTCAGCATCTACTTAAGTTCAATAAACCATTAGTCATCGACGCAGATGCTTTGTTTTCTTTAGCTACACACTCCTCTTGGAAATTGCCTCCTTCTTGTATTTTGACTCCTCATAAACAGGAAATGAAAAGATTGCTTGAATCAGATACAACACAAGAAATAGACTGGTTATTTTTATGTCAAAATTATGTAGATGAAAAACAAGTAACTCTTGTTTTAAAAGGGGCTCCTACTTTTATCTTTACTTGTGGTCATTTGCCCTTAATTATCACTCAAGGAGATCCAGCACTTGCAACAGCTGGAAGCGGAGATGTACTAACAGGAGTGATTGCAGCTCTTCTCTGTCATCGGTTAACCTCTCGTTATGCTGCTGCTTTAGGTTGTTTTATTCATGCAGTAGCAGGAAAAAAAGCAGCTGAGGATTTGACTTCATATAGTGTTATAGCATCAGATCTTGTAAAGTATTTGCCAAAGGCTCTTTCTTTAATGAAAAAAGCAGACTATTTACAAAAACTATAGATTTGGATTGGGTCTTTCTAAAATAAAAAAGATCTTTTCTTCTTTCTCTGGGTTTATATAACATCAAAAATTTTTTATGAGTAGAAATTAGAAGCAAATCCTATATTTGAGCTTTGCAATTTTTTAATGTTCTCAAATCTCATATCACCTCACGCGTGAGGTGATATAGTAGCTTAGGTGGTGATTAAAATTTAGGTTTCAGAAGAGCTCTATTATCTAATATACTTATAGCATGACGAAAGGATCTATAGGAACTGCCCTTAGCATTATGGGTTTTGATACCTTTTTGCGCTTGGGATTCTTATAGGAGATTAAAGGAAAGATTAGATTTTGTTTAATCGTCTATACTTTCGGTTTTTTTATATAAATTGTTTTAGTTTTACTAAAATTCATGACTTATATAAAATGATCGTTGATCACCGGGGGTGCCTAACGGCTGAGATAAGCTTAAATATTGCTTAAACCCTTTAAATCTGATCTGGATTATGCCAGCGTAGAGAGAGTGTTATGAAATCATCAAAATGTAGTATTCTTACAGGTTTTTTTGGCAATTTTTTAGAGCATTACGACTATGCTCTTTTTTCATTATTAGCTCCTTTTTTAGCTCCTTTATTTTTTGATCAGAAAGATCCTATTGTCTCGCTGATTTTAACCTATGCCATGTTGCCATTGGGCTTTCTTTCTCGTTTTGTTGGCTCTTTATTTTTTGGCTGGTTAGGCGATCACTTAGGTCGCAAGAGGGCATTATGTAGCTCTCTTACCGGTCTATCTATTACAACAGTGCTAATGGGCTTTCTACCAACCTATGCTCAAGTGGGCATGATGGCTCCTTTGGGACTTCTTCTAGCGCGCTTATTACAAGGTTTCTTTGCAGCAGGGGAAACGATAGGTGGAGCTATTTTCGTGCTGGAACAAACAGAAAATAGAAAAAAAAATTGGATGAGTAGTCTCTATGATGCAAGCTCTGTCTTAGGGATGCTAACCGCTTCTTTTATGCTTTTTCTCTATAGCCATTCTGCTCAAGAGATTTATTGGCGTTATTTATTTTGGGCAGGAGCGCTTACTGCCATTGTTGCTTTGATTTTAAGAATGGCAAGCAAAGAAGAAATAAAACCTAAAATAAGAAAAGAAAAAAAATTCAACGTTTTCCTGCAATACAAACGTGTATTTGTAACTATTGCTTTAGTTGCGGGGTTTTCCTCTAGTATATATTGTCTAGCATTTACTTTAGCTAGTGGATATATTCCTTTAGTTAATTCGATCACGAAAAATCAAATTGTCAAAATCAATACGTATCTTTTGTGCTTTGACATGTGTATTCTTCCTTTATTTGGTTATTTAGCAACAAAGATAGGCAGGGAAAAACAAATGCTTATAGGCGCATTGGGTACGGCTCTTATAGCTATTCCTTGTTTTTATTGTTTTTCTAGTTCTTCTATCTTAATAGTTAGCATTGGGCGTGTGCTATTGGTTATTGCAGGTGTTGTATTTTCTGCAACATATCACGTCTGGGCACAGGATTTAGTTAAACAAGAGCATCGCTATAGGATTTTATGTACCGCTCATGCGGTTGGTTCGCAAGTTATCGGCACTTCTACAGCTTTTATTTCTCTTTGGCTATATAAAGCATCTGGTTGGATTGCAGCCCCAGCTCTATATGTAATTTGTATAGCATTATTAGCTGCTTGGGCGGTTTTTACAAGTATGCATACACACAAGAAGAGAGAAGTTCAAAGATTAATTAGCTATACTGCTTTTGATACCACTTGATAAAGTAAGAGAGTCCTTCTTTTAAATCGACTTTAGGATCAAAATTAAGAACGCTTTTGCTTTTGGATACATTCGCATAGGTAATAGGCACATCTCCTGGAGGAGTGGGTAAGAATTCCATAATGGCTTTTTTTTCTAAGAGAGCTTCAAGGTAAGAGATGAGTTCTGATATGCTATAGGGTTTATGATGTCCGAGATTAAAAATGTCATTACATCCATTTGATTTTTGCAGAGAAGCTATAATCCCATCGATAATATCATCAATGTAGGTAAAATCTCGCATTAGCTTGCCTTCTCCAAAAACAGGAATCGGTTGGTTTTCTAAAATAGCTTTTGTAAAAGAGAAATAAGCCATATCTGGCCGTCCCCATGGACCATAAACGGTGAAAAAACGCAAGGCTGTGCAATGAAGCCCATAGAGTTTATGATAGGATTCTGCCATCACTTCATTGCATTTCTTTGTGGCTCCGTAAAAGCTACTAGGCTGATCTGTAGGTGCGGTTTCACAAAAAGGAGTTTCAGCTCTTTTTCCGTATACGGAAGAAGAAGATGCATAAATTAACTTAAGATTAGGATTCTTTCTAATAACTTCTAAAACCTGAAAGAAGCCAGAAAGATTGCTATGCATGTAACTTTCGGGATGAGTGATTGAATGACGTATCCCTGCTTGTGCAGCTAAATGCACAAAATGAGAAATATTCGATGTTTTGAGATGTAGATCTATGATTTCTTTATCATTGAGATCGCAATTAAGCACTAAAATATTTAATTTATGTAAATAAGCAGCTCTTTGATGTTTCAAAGCAGGATCGTAGTAAGGATTGAAATTATCGCAACCGCTAACATAAAAACCTAGCTTATGTAGTTTTTTTGCAAGATGAAACCCAATAAATCCCGCAATGCCTGTAATGAAAATTTTATCCATAATTTGATGAAAATGATTACTCTTTTAACATTGATCCCATCAGTTTATCGGAAAATGTGATTTTAGAAATGATTAAGCGCGTGATTTTATTATTTTTAGGGATTTGCTGCTTGCATAAATATCTTTAGAGATGTTTCAGGATATAAAAAATTCTTATATAATGATGTTAGGAACATGTAGAAGAAGAGTGTTATTAATAGTTCCCATGGTTTTATTCCTTTAAAACAAGCTTTAGCAAAGATATTTTATCATCTAGAAATAAAGTATGTATACATTTTAAAAATATATAAGGAGCTTATCCTAGACGTTATTGATATCCTGGTGATATCGCTTTTTAGAAGTAACTCTTGAGTAAAATATTCATGAATGACCCCAATCTTAAGAAAATCTTTTTCCGCTAGATCTTTGCATTAAGAATAATGGCACCGGTTTCTTTTTTTTGCGCATTTATTTTTTTATTAACCAAAGAACCTCAATTTTTAGCAGAAGTCAGTATTCAACGAACTACAAAAATAACAGATTACTATGTTAAGCTTCCTGAAGTATATCGAGTTTTTTTAAACTATCCTATACTCTGTATCACATTACCCAAAAAACGAAACGGATTCTCGGCTACTTTTGTCATCATAGAGGAGAATTACTAGAGGATAAAATGGATGCAAAAAAGCGAATTTTAGTGGCAGGCGGTGCTGGGTTTTTAGGCTCGCATTTGTGTGAACGTCTTCTACAGGAAGGGCATGAGGTAATTTGTGTGGATAATCTTTTTACTGGCGGCCTAAATAACTTACGGAGCTTTATCAAGCACATCTCTTTTACCTTTATGGAAAAAGATATCTGTGAATCTTTCGATCTTAAAGTAGATTATATTTGTAATTTTGCTTGCCCTGCCTCACCGCCTCATTATCAGAAAGATCCTGTAAAAACGGTTAAGACCAATGTATTAGGCTCACTTAATATGCTAGATCTAGCCCAGCGTCAAAAAGCTACGATTATACAAGCATCAACGAGTGAAGTATATGGTGATCCTCAAATGCATCCACAGCAGGAAAAGTATTGGGGATATGTAAATCCAATTGGTCTTAGATCTTGTTATGATGAAGGAAAAAGATGCGCAGAGACTCTATGTTTTGATTATCATAGACAATATGGATTATCAATTAAAGTAATACGTATTTTTAATACCTTTGGACCTAGAATGCATCCAAATGATGGGAGAGTAATTTCTAATTTTATCGTGCAGGCTTTGCAAAACCTTCCTATTACTCTTTATGGAGACGGGATGCAAACCCGCTCTTTTTGTTATGTTGATGATCTCATCGATGCAATTATTTCTATGATGAAAACACAAGCGTGTCAAACAGGACCAATTAACTTAGGAAATCCTTTGGAATATACAATTCGCGAAATAGCGGAATTAATTATTAAGCTAACAAGTTCTCAATCAAAGATAATCTACTATCCCTTGCCACAAGATGATCCCAAACAGCGCTGTCCTGATATTGCTTTAGCTAGATCACTACTGAATTGGCAACCGCAAGTTTATCTAGAAGAAGGTCTTTTTAAAACCATCCAATATTTTGATAAAGTTCTACAAACTAAAAAAATACTTTCTCTTTCTTAAGATTTATCTTCTTCATGTTTTGTAGTAAGGCTAATAAGCTTTTTCCTTACTTTATATTTTTCATCCTACATTCCTACCAGGGCCAACGCATGAAGATTTTGCTTGATAATTGAGAGATAAAAAATGATTCTGGCTCCTTTTTCATAAGGAGTATAAAATGGAAGGATTCATTCATTCTTCATCTATTATGATGCATTTTTCGAAATTACCAGACCCAAGAAAGGCGCTCAATCAACTATATAGCCTTCATGATATACTCGTTTACATTCAAATTAAGAGGTTTAATATATAAACATTTTTATACAAAAGATAACATATCCTTGTAAGATAGAGCGGTTTTTTCAAAAAAACCCAGTTATGCAATTCTTAATTTGAAATCAAACTAGTATATAGTAGTGCCAATTCAAACGGCTAGCTTAATGGGGTTCAAGTCAACGACTTGAAAATTGTCGTTAATCCTATATTTTTCTATACGATTGAATCGGAACCACTATATCTCCTGACTTTTTAACGTATGCCTTTTCTTTTTTCCTGAGTCTTTTCAAGTTTGAAGTGCACAGAAGAATTAAAAAAAGAATAGGCAGGCGATGAAAGAATCTCTATTGTGATTTTTAACAATCAAACACAAGGAGA
>NZ_JAAVTY010000043.1:0-10822 GCF_018642185.1 Candidatus Rhabdochlamydia sp. W815
TGTGTTTGATTGTTAAAAATCACAATAGAGATTCTTTCATCGCCTGCCTATTCTTTTTTTAATTCTTCTGTGCACTTCAAACTTGAAAAGACTCTTAAATTACTTTTTAAATTTTTGTCTTTGTAATAAAGCTGTCATTAATTTAAATAATTTACTAATATTTATCTGCTTTCATTAAAACCAAGGTTAAAAGGAGTCTATTATGCCCCTAAATAATTTAGGTAAGTTCGATCCGCGAACAAATCAGTCAGTCCCAAGAGAAAATTCAATTGCAAATTTTCCCAAAGATCAAATGGCAGCTTTTGCCAGGAATATAGCTAATGCTAATATTAGTGCTGCATGTTCTCAGAGCACTTCGGTTTTAGATAAACAAATCAGGTTTAAAGTAAATGATCAAGAGCTACGGCTTCGTATTAAAGAGCCAGTTAAAGAGCTGAAAAAGAACAGAGATTTGCTTATTTTTTGGAAAGATATAGAGGATACTATTGATTTATCAGCACCTCTTCCGGCTACATTGCAAAAGTCAGAAGAATGCACGACTATTCTGAGCCTTCTTAAAGCAAGCTTTCCAAAATTAACATCATTATCTTTATTTCCTAAAGAAATACCAAGATTTGTTGTTTCTTCTCTTATTCCTTTAAATCAGGAAGGCAAGGGAAATTTTTTTCCTCAAATAGAATCAGAAGGACAGATTGCCTATATAGCGTGGGATTCTTCTGGTTCTCAGATAGCAAAAGGGTTTAAAGAAAAAACATGTGATATTCTACTTAAAAATAAAGAGGCTTTTTGTGGGGTCGGTTTATCTCAAGCCAACTTGGAAGGGATAGAAGAAGGAGCTGGAGTGTCTGCTCATTTTATGACTTCGAAGGTTACAGTAATAGGTATACTCATTGAGTCCCCAGTACCCACGCAATCATCATCATGGTGGTTGAGTGATGGTAGAGTTACTGATGATAGAAGGATTGCTTGTGATAGTGACTCTGATGAGGACAACCTTGGTTGCGATGTCCCGACTGGGGTAATCTCTAGGGGCCCTTCATCAAGAAATATTGATACTACTTTTGGGATGCTTGGAGTTCAAGGAGCTAGTGTTTCTTCTAATTCACCAAATTTGTGGGATAGGCCAAAAAAACCAAGAGAAACGCTTCACCCATTTTGCTTGGAAATTGTTCCTCAATTTTCTTCAGAAGAAACTCCGGTTCATGAAAAAGATTTGGAAATCGCAGTTGACATGCAGTTTCAGAAAAAAGCATTTAGAGATTTGTCTAAATCTTAAATTTAGGAAAAGTTATTGTACATCTTACGTACTAAATTATAGATGAATTCTGCACGCTCTTTGCGGCGTGCATGTTTATCGTGTGATGTTTGTAAGGCGCGGTTTTCCATGTTAATTTCGGGACCAAATGCTATTTGAATCGGCCCATAACTCACTGTTCGCGATTCTCCTAGTTCTACTTGGATGGTTTTGGGAGGAGGTAGGATAGCATAGGTTTTTAAAGCTAGAGGATAAAAATGCGTAGGGTGTAAAGAGCGTTTAGCTATGAGATAAAACATTTCAATGCTAGGAGGATCAAAATCTGCTACTTCAATAACTCCTTTGCTATTGCTTCTATCTCGACCACCACTAGGGGCCACATAGATAATATTCCCTCCTTTTTTTAAAAGGCAACTCATAGTATCCATGGTTTTTTTATTGTGTAGCTGCTTTTTCATTTTCAGTTCTGGAGGATTATCAATATAGCGCTTTGAATAGATACACAATAAATTACAACCCAAGCTTAAAGGAACCGCTAATGGATCGCTGATTACACGATCACCAGCAACAAAAATGAGTTCCTCTGCAATTTTTGGCAATTTTTTCTCTAATAAAATGTTAATCATTTGAGGATCTCCCTCGGATTGATGATTAGCAAAAAGAATAACATTGTCTTTATTCTTTAAATGAGAATCTATTTCTTCTAAGTAAAGTTCTCCTTTTAAAGAAGAAGAGGATATATCAATAAGAGGCCTTACAAAATCAAGGGCAAATTTGTGATAATCAAAATATCTACGTAATCTTTGGTGGTAATGAGAAAAAGAAAAAGGATCAGCGCATTGTAGGAGAACAAGTTCTAGAAAGGTAAGAAAAATTTGCTCTGTTTTTTCTCTTGTCTGTAGAGCCGCCGCTTTATATTCTGTATAAAATCCGTGCAAAATTGTGGCGGATTTCTTAGGAATAAGATTCTGTTTAATAGCAAACTGCAGCTTTTCTAAGAATGCATTAGATTTCGAGTTTTTTTTCATTGATTGTTGAATAAAATTGAAATTCATTTAGATGTAGGTTGTCATTACTATCAAAAGAGAGTTGCGCATGCCAGCTTTCTGCTAATTTTATCAGATTTTTCTTATCGTATTGATTCAAGTAGGCTTCTAGTTCTGGATGGGTAACTAATTTGAGACCAAAGTGTTGTTGTTGGCAAATCAGCTTTTTAAGTGTTCGCTTAATTTCAATAGAGGCGCTTTCATGGTTTTTTATCATTCCACTTCCGTGACAATAAGGACAACTTATAAACATGGTTTGAGTAAGAGATTCTCGGCTACGCTGTCTGGTCATTTCGACCAAACCAAATTCGCTCATACTTGAAATTGTACATTTAGCAGAATCATCTTTCATTGCCTCTTTTAAGCGTTCTAAGACACGGCGTTGATTTTTGCGGGAGCGCATATCGATGAAATCACAAATAATCAAGCCTCCAATATTACGCAAACGAAGTTGGCGAGCGATTTCCTCTGCGGCTTCCATATTAATATGTACCAATGCTTCTTCTACGTCAGATGCTGAACTTTGAGAGCGTCCTGAATTTACATCAATCGTATACATCGCCTCTGTTCGATCAAAGAACAAATAACCACCGCTTGGAAGCCAAATTTTACGCCGCAGAGCTCTTTCAATTTCTCTTTCTGCACCAAATCTTTCAAACATAGGCACTTTATCTCTGTATAACTCGATTTTTAAATGGTGCTCTGATGCATATTTTGTATACATGCGTTTACATCTTTGGTAAACAGAGTGATCATCCACCAACAAACGCTCAAACTTCTTATCAATTGCGCTTAAAATAGCGCGTTTAATGAGATCGGATTCTTCATACAGACATGTGGGTTTATTAGCTTTATGGAATTGATCGATAATATGTTGCCATGTTTTAAGCAATTCACTTGCTTCATTAATAAGCATTTCAGCAGAAGCATTCATACTTGCCGTTCGGCAAATAAGTCCCATGTCTTGCGGCATTTCAAAAGCACGAATGAGTTTTTTTAAACGATCTCTTGAAGCAGGATCTTCTATCTTACGCGATACTCCTCTATGAGGAGTATTAGGCAACAAAACAAGATACCTACCCGGAATAGAGATATTAGAAGTTAATCGCGCTCCTTTAGTGCCTATTGGTTCTTTTACCACCTGTACGAGTACAGATTGCTCTGGTTTTAAAAGCTTAGAAATATCGGTCTCTTTGCGTTGCTTGGTCTGCTTTGAGGAGATTTGATGATTCCATTCAAAATCCATATCAAATATTTCTTGAAATTTCTGCGTGTTTTCCAAAATATCAGAAATATGGATAAATCCATTTTCTCCTTCATTAATATCAATGAAAGCAGATTGGATATTGTGTAAGATATTTGTTACACGGCCGCGATAAATATTACCGGCTATTTGTCGATTTTTTTTTCTTTCTACAATCAAATCATAAAGAGTTCCGTGTTTAAGCACAGCATAGCGAACCTCTTTTGACTCGATATTTAATAAAATTTCTTGCATCAGGTCCTTTAAGCGAACAGATTTTAATGAGTATATGACTTAAAAGAAGTAATCCTATAAGATTTTACGTTCTTTTTCCAGAAAAAAGCAATGATTGCAACTGTTCTTTAACCTTGTCAATAAAATTATATTTAATTAACTGACAAGCATTATTAATACTGCTTAGGATACTCGAAGAAGAGCCTTCTCCATGACACTTAATGACAATTTTATCAATCCCTGCAAGAAGAGCTCCTGGATACTTAGAATAATCGAGTTTTTGGCGTAATTCATAAAGGGCTCTTTGTAATGGTAAAGAATGATTTTCTTTATCAATATCACCAATCATTTTTAAAATATTAAAAGCAATTCCTTCAGAGGTTTTTAAAAATATGTTACCCGTAAACCCATCGGTGATTAACACATCTAATTCCGTTTGAAATACATTTCTAGCTTCTACATTCCCTATGAATATAAAATGATTCTTATCAGACAGATGCTCTAGCGTTTGATAGGCATCCCTTAGTTCAGGGGTACCTTTTTTTGCTTCTGAGCCAATATTTAAAAGTGCCAATTTAGGATAAGAAATACCCCGACTTTTCTGATAGGCAATTCCCATGGCTGCAAAATGCACAAGATGAGCTGCTTTGTAAGAAATACTGGCCCCAACATCGAGCAGAGCAATCTCCGATTGATGCCCAGGGAATAGGGTTAGTAAAGCAGGCCTTTTTAAGCCAGATAGTGAGGCTAGATGTATCTTTGCACAGCTCATTAAAGCGCCTGTATTCCCCGCTGAAATAAAGGCATGCAAATGGCCTTCTTTTAACATGCGAATTCCCACACATAAAGAAGAATGAGGCTTACGTTTAATAGCAATTAGGGGCAACTCATGCATGTAAATAGCTTCTTGCACAGGAAAGAAAGAAAGGGAAGCAGAAGGGGAAGGAATACCTTCAAACACTTCCGAAGTGCCAAACAAAGTTAAATAAATGGGGTCGTCAAATGAGTCATAATGCAAGAGAATAGTTTCAAGCAGTTCTCTTGCAGGGGCATCGCTTCCCATTAAGTCGATGCCAATAGATAGGGGAGACTTAACCTTTCCTCTCACTGAATACCCAACGTCCTGCATAAAATCCACAATGAGAGCAAATACGATGAGACAAGCAGCTTTGAGCGCAATTCGTGCAGCTATTTACATTTTTTGGTTTTTTGGCATGGTGAGCGCGGCGGGAATTCTTTCGAGCATTAGAGGTACGGTTACGAGGGACGGCCATGGTTGAATACTCCTTAAAAAATCATCTGGATTATTTATAACTAATTTAAGACTTTATTTAAAGTTCAATGAAAAAATTGTCTTCTGCAAAAGGGAAGTAAACGTCTTTTGTTTTGCTAGGCCCATCTTTTACAGGGGTTTTTAAATATTTTTTTAAAGCAGGTCTGTCTGGGCAGTTACCTTGGTTACACTCACAAAAAGCAGGGACTAGGTTGAGGATTGTGGAGCGTATTTCATCGGTAAAGTCAAAAACAGCACCTTTAATCTCAGACAATGCTATGGAAAAGCAGGTATTGTTTAATTTTAAACTATTTTCTGTCATTTTGTTGCAAATAGAGCAAGGGATAAAAACACTGATATTTAATGTAAACTGCATCATTAAATGATCATTTGCCAAATAGGCTTCAGCATCTATCTTGAAGATCTTATCGAAGACAAGATCTTGTTCTTCAATTTCTAAAAAATCAGAGGAAATGCTTTCTGAAATCTTTTCTGTTTGACCTTTTTTTAAACGGTCGATGTAAATATGTAATTCTTTCATAAATTAGACCAAATTTAGTAAAAATCTATATTATTTTCTAGATAAAATAAGATTTTAATTACTGAGCATGAGACAGATCTGTTTGCTTACCTCTTTTGCTGCATTTGCTCTGCCAAGTAAAGTTAGTATATGTTTACATTTTTCTTGATAAACTGGGTGATTTTCAAGTAAGTGGTATGCATGAGATAGAAGAGAGGTGTTAGTAAAATAAGGCCCAATGAGCTCAGGAAAGATCTCTTGATTTGCAATGATGTTTACTAAACAATAAAATGGTAGTCGGATGCGTAATAGATCTCTTGCTATAATTAGATCGAGTTTAGATAACCCATAGGTAACCACTGTAGGAACAAAGTGAAGCACTAATTCAAGGGTTACCGTTCCTGATTTAGCAATTGCAAGATGGGTTTTTTGCATGAGTTCATAGCTATGAGTAGAAGGAACAAAAGTAATCGGATAATTCCAGTTTTTTTTTTGTAGAATGAAGAGGATTTGAGAATGAAATTTAGGTTGTGCTACAGAAAGAGCAATATGCAAATGAGGATTATTTGCGCATAAGTGTTTACAGGTATCGAGGTAAATAGGTAAATTACGCTCGATCTCTTTAGATCTGCTTCCAGGAAATAGCGCAATGATTTGCTTATCTTTTGGCAAATCAAGATTTTGATAGTTATAAGACTGAATGCGAAAATTAAGGGGATGACCAACATATTGTGTAGGGAGCTTTCGAAAAATTTGCGATTCAAAGGGCAAGATAGTAAATAAATGATCTAAATGCTTTTCCATAAAAGCAATTCGATGCTTCCCCCATGCCCATACCGAAGGACAGATAAAATGCACGATTTGTCCTTTAAAACCCCTTCTTTTTAAATGTCGATGTAATCGTAAGCTAAAACCTGGGTAATCAATGGTAAATACCATTTTTGGTTGTAGTTCTAAAATAGCGTTTGCTACTTTGTAAAACATACGTACCAGTTTAGGAAATGCGCAAAACACATCAATAAACCCCATAACTTGCAATTCTTCCATAGCAAGAACGGGGTTTACTCCTTGATGTCGCATGCGCGGTCCAGCAACACCAAATATGTTAAGAGTAGGCTTTTTTACTTTAAGCTCAGCTAAAAGAGATTCTGCATGTAAATCACCGCTTGGTTCTCCACAAAATATAAAAAGATCACAAGGCATTAAAAGACCTTAAGTTGCTTAGCTATCCATTTTGCCCCATGATGAAATGTTTCTTTTGCTGTGCCGTGACCATGATATCCAATCGAAGGTAAAATCCTCAATTCGATGGGAGGAGACAGGCATCTTTTCTGGTAAGCTGTTTCAGTAAGGGTTTCTATCAAATCAAAACAATTGCGTGTTCCTACTCTAACATCTCTATTTCCAATATAACAGCGAATTTTTTTATCAGATAGCAGATCAACTATATGCATAAGGTCCCAGCTAACCAAATCTGAAAAACCTGGCAGAAAAGAGAGTTTGGTTAAAGGAGCAAATCCCAACCAATAAGGAACTTCAGAGTTTTTTGCTGCTACATGTGCAGCAATCAAAGCTCCTCGAGATAGTCCCATTGCCGCAATCTTATTTGGTAGAATAAGTTTTTGATTTAGTAGAAGATCGATCGCATTTTGGATCTTTTTCAGATAATTTCCTAATAGATCTTCACCTTTTTGCATAGCTGTTGCCCATTCTGCAAGCCCTTTTGTAGCAGGTTTTCCTTCTTCATGATAAGGCAGAGTGATCGAAAAAATCCTCAAAGGAAACTGGGAAAGATACACGACTGGTTGATTAAAGGGATCTAAAACCAGGGAATCTTTAGCGGATAGAGCAAAATAAAATATAGCAGGAAGAGGACCTAAATCAACAGATGGTCCCAAATATTCTAACTGAATGGTAGAAGCTAGATTAAGTTGCTGAGGAGGAAGGGGTTTCATCTGTTTTTACTTTCTTTTTACGTCGTCGTCGCTTATTAGATGCAGGGTTTGTAAGGGCATGATTCCATTGTTGCCATACAACTTTAAGAGCCGGTTCTAATGTACAGCGAATTTCAAAAAATTGCATAGCTTGCATAAAATCTGGATCTTGAGGAATGCGAATGCGTCGTGGCTTTTTAGAATCAAAAGGAGTAATGCGATATTGCGAAACCAAAATCGACTGCAAGCTTGTACGTAATCTACGAGAAAGATTTATAAAGGGGCGAAACATTTCATCAAGTAGCTCATGTATTTCTTCGTTTATCTGTCCTAAATGCAGGATGATATCTCGATTCATATAATGTGTATAGATCTTTTTTTCCAGTATAGGAAATGCCAAGGCAGCTAATAAAACAGCGCGTGAAAGGTTTATATGATCCGATTTCATGAAGTAATTATCGATTTCTTTTAGAAAAGAGAAAACCTCTTCTGCATCTTTAGAATCTAAAAAATCTCCTAGTGAAGGCATTAACAAATACATAAACCCATGTTCCGCAAGAAGACGAAAAAAGGGCTCCGAAGCTTTAGATTCCAACATGCGCAGCAACTCTTCCAATATGCGTGCAGGCGAGCTTTTCATAATTTCCTGACGACATTCAAGCAAAGCAACATGTGAAGGATCATCAATGGTAAAACCAAACCTTGCTTGAAATTTAAGCATTCTTAGCATGCGAACAGGATCTTGACGAAAACGAATAAAAGGTTGGCCAATAGTGCGCAGAATTTGTTTTTTTATATCTTCAAAACCTCCAATGTAATCAATAATTGACTGAGAGTCTGGATCGTAAAACAATGCATTAATGGTAAAATCACGTCTTAAAGCATCCTCTTTTGCCGTTCCCCATTTATTGTCGCGTACGATCAATTCATCGAGCTCATTATCTCCGGAACGAAAGGTGGAAACCTCTAATGTTTTTTTTCCAAATCGAATGTGAGCAAGGCGAAAACGCCTTCCTACTAAAATACAATTTCTGAATATTTTTTTTATTTCTTCTGGTTGTGCAGATGTGCAGATATCAAAATCTTTAGGATTTTTATGCAGCAGCAGATCTCGAACACTTCCTCCGACTAGATAGGCTATATAACCTGCAGCGCGAAGTTTTTGCATAACATACAGCGCATCGGAGTCAACTTTTTTCATGCAAAGCTGATGTTCTTCAAAAGAATAAATGCGTTGAGACACTAAAGTCCTAAAATAAATAAATTTGCACTGAAAAACACTTTAATTCAAAGCGGTTGAAAAAGTCAAGATTGCCTTGGTTGTTAAATACTTAGGCCATACACTTGATTTTTTTCTATAAACAAATTTTTCCAATGATAGAAATCAAGGATCCCTTTGGGATCTCTTCTCAATATATAATAAGCTAAAAATAAGGCTTCAATAGACGCTAATCCTCTTTGAGGATCTAAGCAATCGTCTTGTTTGCGTGGGTAAGCGGTTTGAAAATGAGAAGGAAGGCTACGTGAGATAAAACGATGGGGTTGTGGGAGATTTTTAAAAATGGTTTGCGCGTATCTCCAAGTTGCATCTATTAAAAACAAACCGTAATTTGCATCTTTCAAAGAAAGGTAAGGAGCATCTAAAGTAAGTAAAACGTAGGAGGATAAATCAGGCAAGCTCTGAACAGGGTATGTAAAAAATTTGCAATCTTCTCTTGTTTCTATACCGCGTAAGCTACATTTTTTTAAATTTTCTTTACGATGTCGCAAAATAATAGTAGTAGGAAATACAGACATTTCTTATAGAAAAACCAGTGGTCGTTTTTAGGTTTAATAGTAATTGATTTTGTTTTTTTTGTAATTATGTTTCAGATGGGATGTTTATTTTTTGCTTTTACTAGTTTAGTCTTTGCGGATTGGGTATTTGAAGAAAATAAAGCTTTAACCCTTTCCTCTGAACGTAATCTGCCCATTCTTGCTGTTTTTCTTGTGGAAGAGGGTTGTTGTTGGTCAGATCAGTTGAAAACAGAGCTTTTTCAAAAACCTGAATTTATTAAAGAGATTTCGCAAGAAATGGTTCTATGGCAAGTCTTTTTGAAACAAAAAAAAGAAATACGCGATAAGTATCAGGTACAGGAATGTCCTTTAATTTTATTATTAGATCCTAAAGGAAGGGAATTTGCAAGATTGAACTTTATACCACTCGATCATAAACTTTTAAAAGAGCTTGTAATCTCTCTAATAAATGATTTTTCAACGATATGTTCCTTCATAGATACCGATTTTGATGAAGAGAAATGGCAAATAATTTATCAAAAGGCCTCTCGTTTATCCGCTTCTTGTTTTAAAGAAAAAATTTTGGAGCAAGGAGTAAAAAAAGAAAAAGGATGTTTTTTTCACTTAGAAAAATATGCTCAGCTTTTACAAGAAAAAGGGTCTCGTCATCCGTATGTTCTAAAATTTAAAAAAAAGACATTGCGAAAAGATAAAATGCATCAATTAGGTGCAAGAGCTTGCCTTGCCTCTATAGAATTTCATGATCGAAATCGCAAAGGCAAATCTGTTGATAAAACCATAGAACCTTTACTCGAATACCTACACACATCAGCTCTCATAGAGGCTCAATATCGTTGGGAGATAGAGTTATTACTAGGACAATTTCTATGGAAGAAAAATCGGTTAGAAAAGGCTAGAGAGTATTTGTTATTAGCCTATAAGCATGCACCTAATGCATTTAAACTGCAACTACAAGAGATCTATCAGTTAGAAGAATTTGATAATCAATGAGTTCCTTGACTCCCCTTCTTTTAAGCTAATGTAATTAAAAATAAATATAACTAGTTTATTTAATATAGTCTTTTCAAGTTTGAAGTGCACAGAAGAATTAAAAAAAAGAATAGGCAGGCAATAAAAGAATCTCTATTGTGATTTTTAACAATCAAACAAAAGGAGAGACCTTGCCTAAAGGCTACCATCACCTAACCTATAACCAAAGATGTCAGATTTATATTTTAAAAGCTAGAGGAGATACATCTAGCTCAATAGCAACCATTCTAAAAGTTCATCATAGCACTATCGGTCAGGGCTTACACATGAAGAATTTCCTTTGCACCTACCAGATCTAATAAATAATCTTTACGACATGATACAATGAAACGCCGTTTACGTAATAGGATCTATTGTCTTATTAGCAGAACCGCATAATGTCTTGGCCGTCAAATGGCAATGCTGTCTCTTCCAAATGCCTGAGCTATGGACTGAGTCCACTGCATAAAACATGTACGGAACGAATGAGGATTTAAAAAGGCAAAAAACCT
>NZ_JAAVTY010000044.1:0-10767 GCF_018642185.1 Candidatus Rhabdochlamydia sp. W815
TTATTCCCAAAAGATGGGTTGTAGAGCGTTCTTTTGCGTGGATAGAAAAATGTCGCAGGCTATGGAAAAATTGCGAAAGAAAACTACATACAAGCCTGAATATGGTGCTTCTTGCTTTTATTGCTCTACTTTTGAAAAGATTTTAAACAGGCTCTTAGGAGATAACCTCTATGCCTGCCACTAAATTACCTATCTGGTATCCAGATCACTTCCCTATTTACGATATGAAAAAAAGTTATCTAGAAAATGCAGAAGAGGGTCCTTTCTTTGATGGATTGATTCCCAAAAGAAATCTTCCTTCTAGAGAAGCGATGTTTAATTTTTTGGGATTCCCAGTAGCCTCTTGTATTGGTGTAGCAGCTGGACCTTTATTAAACTCCAAATGGATTTCACTGGCAGCTAAATTGGGATACGACATTCCTGTATATAAAACCATTCGTAGTAAAGAATATGCAGCTCATTCCATGCCAAATATTATTTATGTCGACACAAATGGCCCTATACATGCAAATGATCCTAAATATAGTGTTAAACAAGTCCTTTTCCCACCTAAGCAAATAGAGGATCTAGCGATCACAAACTCTTTTGGCATGCCTTCTAGATCACCTGCTTTTCTATTAGAGGATATCCCTCGTGCAAATGCTTATTTACAAGAAGGGCAAGTTATGGTTGTTTCCATAGCGGGTTCCTTTCAAAAAGAGCGTACTTTTATAGAAGATTTTGTAGCTGTTGCCACCTTAGCTAAAGCAGCAGGGGCTAAGATTATCGAAGCGAATTTCTCTTGCCCTAATGTAAAGACAAAAGAAGGTGCTATTTATTTGTCTCCCTCTGCTGTTGCAGAAATTGGAAGAGCGCTTGTTAAAGCTGTTCATCCCATTCCTTTAATGATTAAAGTGGGTGTTTTCCCGTCTAAACAACTATTGCAAGAAGTGCTAATCACAGCTACTCAAAGTGGAATCCAAGCCATTTCTGGGATTAACTCAGTCAGTTCTAGAGTGGTTGATTCAGCTGGAAACTCTCCTTTGGGTTCTGATAGACCAACAAGTGGTATTTGTGGAGGACCTATTCTCTCTACTGCGATACGGTTTATTACACAAACTCATGAAATCATCCAAAAAGAAAAGCTCGATCTTACCTTAATCGGAGTAGGGGGTATTTCCCTACCAGAGCATTTTTCTGTTTTTTTTAAAGCAAAAGCTAACGCTGCAATGACCGCAACAGGTATGATGTGGGATCCTTATTTAGCAACAAAATATCATACCAAAGAGTAGAGATGATCCAATTACAGACTAAAAAAATGATCCTTGATCTTTTTAGCATAGGATCGATTCAATTTGGCCGTTTTGTTTTAAAAAGCGGTATTACATCTCTGATTTATATCGACTTAAGACGGATTATTTCTTTTCCAAAACTCGTAAAAGAAATCTGCGATGCCCTTTGGCAACTTGCATCTTCTTTAGAGTTTAGTCTGATTTGTGGAGTGCCTTTGCTGATGCGCTGTAAGGAGATTAAGGAACATGGAACTAAATCCAGTATTGAGGGCATTTTTAATAAAAAGCAGTTTTGTTTAGTCGTTGAAGATATGATTACTACAGTTCAAAGTATTTTTGAAAAAGTTGCCCCTTGCTTAAAAAAAATTTCCAACAATCCGAAATGGATTTACTTTACACCCGGCATTCAATCCGCTAACGATAAGGATAGCTTAGCGCAGACATACCAAACCCCATACTCAGCTATCAAAAGCGGGCAGTGATGTAATCATTGTGGGGCGAGGAATTTATCAAGCAGAAAACCCAAAACGAGCAGCAAGCGAATATCGCAAAGCGGGATGGTCCTCTTATGTCTTCAGCTTATCTTCCTAAGATTTTTATTATTATTGTAAATTGGAATGGAAGACAAGATACCTTAACCTGCCTACAGTCTCTGCAATCATTGGATTACCCTAACTATCAAATAGTCATTGTTGATAATGGATCAAATGATGGTTCTATTTCTGCTATAAAGCTTCAATTTCCCCATCATCTGCTATTAGAAAACCAAATCAACTTAGGGTTCACCGGTGGTAATAATGTGGGAATCCAATACGCTTTAGATCACAAAGCGGATTTTATTTTGCTGCTCAACAATGATACCAAGGTTTCTTCTGATTTATTAAAGCACTTCATGTTAGGATTTCAACAATTCCCTAAGGCAGGAGTTCTTGGCGCTAAAATTTATCTCATGCAAAATGAGAGAAAATTAGATCACTTTGGAGGAACTTGGAATCCAAAGAAAGGAATCTTTGATTTAATCGGACTGCATGCATTAGATGAGAATTGGGATGAAGCCTTCTGTATCGACTATGTTTGCGGGGCTGCCATGATGATCAAAAAAGAAGTTTTTGCACAAATAGGACTATTGGAAGCTCGCTTCTTTTTGATTTGGGAGGAATCTGATTTTTGTATGCGTGCAAAACGCAAAGGGTTTCAAATTATCAGTTACCCTTCTGCAAAAATTTGGCATAAAGTTTCCGCTTCTTTTAAAGGTAAAACACATATTACCTATTTTTGGTGGCGTAACCGCCTTCTTTGGATCGAACGCAACTGCGCTTGCAACCAACTTTTAAGCATCTATATACGAGTGTTAATTCCTGAAATCCTTCAATTATTAAAAATCTCTTTGTTACGATCTATGCAGTGTCTTTGTTTTAATTTTTTTTACACCAAAGCTGAGCAAGAAAAAAAAAGAGATAGACTGCTAATTTATAAAGCAGCTCTAAAAGGTATAAAAGATTATCTCTTGCGTCGCTTTGGGCCCGGACCTGATTGGATTAATCATTGCTAATAAAATAGAGTTCTAATTTGACGAAGCTAAGATAAACTGCTATAAGTTAAGAAATAGGATATCTTGTCACATAAGCATGACAGACTGGGCAATTTTCAATCTTTACAACTATTGATTTATGACTATTAACAACATTTTAAAATACCTCTTCATTTCTCTTCTTTTCACTTTTATAAGCTGTGATCGTAATATGGTCATCATAAATGATGTCGACGAAAGAGAGGCAAATGAGATCATCGTCTTTCTAGCAAGTAGAGGAATCTCTTCGGAGAAAATGCAAGCTGTAAGCACAGGAGCTGGTGCAACAGGAAATGAAGCTGTAAAATGGAGCATCATAGTTGATGAGACTCATTCTACAAAAGCTATGGCTATTTTAAATCAAAATGGATTGCCTCGTAAAAAAGGGATGAGCTTACTGGATCTTTTTGCAAAAGCGGGCTTGATGTCTTCAGAAAAAGAAGAAACCATTCGTTATCAAGCAGGACTTGCTGAACAGATTGCTAATATGATCCGTAAGATCGATGGGGTGTTGGATGCAGATGTGCAAATTTCTTTTCCCTCTAGTGAAACTTCTTCTATGGCTTATGGATCACAACAAGAAAAAATAAAAAAAATTACAGCGGCAGTCTATGTAAAACATCAAGGAATATTCGATGACCCTAATGCTCATCTTTCTTCTAAAATTAAACGGCTTGTATCTGGTAGCGTAACAGGTCTTGATCTCAATGATGTTACCGTCATTTCAGATCGTGCGCGCTTTATTGATGTCTCATTAATGCCCATAAGCGAGCCTTTAGAAGGATCTGGTAATGAATATGTAAGCATTTGGTCGATTATATTAAACAAACAATCAGCTTCTCGTTTCCGTGTTGTCTTCTTTCTTCTTATGTTTTGCTTATTTATATTCGCTTTGCTCATCGGTTGGCTGGTTTGGAAGTTCTATCCCCTCCTTAAAGAAAAAGGGAATTGGAGGAATCTGCTTAAAATCGCCCCCTTTAAAGAGAGACAAGAAACAATAGAACCGCCTGAGAGTGAAAAGTAAGCCATGGATAAAGTAGCTTTTTGTACATTACGCTCTCTTATTATGTCCTCTCAAAAAAAAAAAGACTTGGTTGCTTGCTTATCCGAAGAGATGCAAACGGAAATACAAACATCTCACAAAGAAAATATAGAGGTAACAGATACAGAATCCTCTATATATAAACAGCTTGATGCTATACATTTTTCCTGGTTTGTTCCCTATCTGCGTTCTCTTACAGAAAAAGATGCTAAGCTTTTTATCTCTTGTTTACCCCTTCAACAAATACAAGGGTTAAAAGAAGAGCTCATGCTCTCTCAATTCTTTCCAAAGCCCACAGTTTTAGCCAAAAAATACTTAACTCAAGAGCTATTTAAAACAATTGCTCCTGAAAACTTAATCCCTCCTTGCTTTTTACCACAGCATCCTTTACTATCTTTGCTTGATTTAAGTACCACACAATTAAATACCCTTATTGAACTACTAGCAATGCATGATTTAGCGGTAGAAATTCCTCAAATTATCTCTACGCAAAAATTAAAATTGATTGATAGCGCTCTTACTAAGGAACAGTCTATTTATTTAAAAAAACTTTTGACTCAGAAAGAACCTGTGATCTTTAAAAAAATAGGGCTATCGGAATGGATTGCAGATTTAGAGGTGTTAAAAAACGCATTAATACAAAGAGGAATGAATCGATTAGCTAAAGCTATTTATCCTATTCATACGAGCTTTACTTGGTATATAAGTCATCGTCTAGAAAGGAAAAAAGGTAAGTTATTAACTAAGTTATCTACCGCTACAACTGCTCCACAAGCAGCTAATCTGCTCAAAAATCAAATCCTGTTACTCATGAAAAAACTTAATTACCAAAGCTAACTTATGAAATTTCTAACATTCATTCAACAAAGTGAAATACATCCAACTACAGCAGAAAAGGTGATTCCTGCTAAAGATTTTAGTATTTTATTAGAAACAAAAATGCTTATTGAACATGCACAAGAAGATATTGTTCTTTATAAACAAAAGGTGGAAAAAGAGTGTAAAAAACTACGTGCCCAAGCAAAACAACAAGGTTTTGATGAAGGACTTGAGCAATTCAGTACTTATATTATAGATTTAGAAAAAAAAGTGCTTTTTTGGTATTCAGAACTCCAAAAAAAAGTACTTCCTCTCGCTCTACAAGCAGCTAAAAAAATCGTTAGCCAACAACTCTCTTTACATCCTGAAACTATTGTGCGAATCGTTTCTGAAACGCTTAAAAGCGTGAAGCAAAGTCCAGATATTACCATCTATGTCAACAAGTTAGACAAAGAGATTCTAGAAGCAAACAAACCCACTCTTAAAAAAAGTCTCGAGCAAATAAAAACCTTTACGATTCAAGAAAGAGACGATATTGAACAAGGAGGCTGTGTTATTGAAACAGATAGTGGAATCATCAATGCCAAAATAGATAAACTTTGGGAATCCCTAGAGCACGCCTTTCAAAAATACATGTAATTTTAAAGTATAAACTTAAAGCACTTAAAATCTCTTTTTTCTCTTAGAGAAAATCTAAGAATATACTAAATTCGGTAAAAAAACGGTACTAACATGCATAAACGCCTTCTGCTTTTTTCTTTTGTATTGCTAGCCTGTCTTTTTTTAGGAGATTGTTTATATGCAAAAGAAGTCATTCCCTCTTCACCTTCTATTGAGCAACTAGCACCAACACCTACCATCTTAGAAGAGCTAACAGCAATCACGGCTTTTGCGCTTTTGCCTTTTGCCATTATGCTCTTAACCTCTTACATTAAAATTGTGATTGTATTGTCTCTTTTACGCAATGCTTTGGGTATTCAGCAATCTCCACCGAATCAAGTCATAAGCGGTATTGCTCTTTTAATGACGATTTATGTAATGTTTCCCACCGCTGTAGCCATGTATAAAGCGGGAGAAAATCAGATTAAAGACAGAGCTCCTACAAATTTATTTTCCGCTGAGAGCGCTCAATACATGGTAAATGTAATCAATGTTACAAAAGAACCCATGCGTGATTTTTTACAGAGAAATACCACTGCTAAACACATGGGTGGTTTTTACCAACTCGCTCAGCGCTCTATACCAGAGGAGTTTCGCGGTGGGTTAAAACCCAACGATTTTATCATTTTAATTCCTGCCTTTATTACCTCACAACTCAAAGCTGCCTTTGAGATAGGTGTCCTAATCTACTTGCCCTTCTTTGTAGTGGATCTAGTGACCTCTAATATTTTGCTCGCTATGGGCATGATGATGTTATCTCCTTTAACAATTGCGCTTCCCTTAAAATTACTATTAATCGTAATGGTAGATGGATGGACATTGATCATTCAGGGACTAGTTTTATCATTTCGCTAATTTAAGGAAAAAAACTATGTATAATACAGAAATCTATCAGCTTTCCTACCAAGCTCTGTTATTGATTCTTCTTTTATCTGGGCCTCCTATCTTAATCAGTACTTTGCTCGGATTAACCGTTGCTGTTTTTCAAGCGGCTACACAAATCCAAGAACAAACACTCTCTTTCATGGTCAAACTATTTGCGGTGATTTTTACCTTGCTCATTGTTGGAGGATGGTTAAGTTCACAAATCTTACAATTTACCAATAATATCTTCACAAATTTTCCTAAGTGGGCCTCTTAAAGATTTCATACAACGTCATTCACACTCACTTTTTGTTGACCAAATTCCTTATAAAAACTAAATTGGGGCCTGCAGTTGCTGCCTTCATGTTAATAGCTCTGCTCATGTTTCCATTTTACAATTATTTGTTATGATTCTAATCTGGCGCAAGAGGATAAGTAAGCGTATGAATTTGACGATTTACAAACAACGTCCTTAATCCATCTTGCTAAGATAAACCTCGTATAAGATCCTTACATGAACCCTAATGACTCTTACCTAGCTTTTTTTTCTAAACTTTTTGAACTAGACCCCTTTGCACTGCTTTCCTTATTTTTTCTAGGTTTGATGCGTTTTGCTCCTATTGTAAGTTTGGCTCCTTTTCTAGGAAATAAAGCTCCTAGCACTGTAAAAATGGGTCTTTTGATTTGTTTAACCCTTGTATTTTTACCGCAAATGATTATGACCTCTCAAACAATGGTCGGATTTAATTTTCAATATATTGTTCTTTGTTTCAAAGAACTCTTTCTTGGATTTGTTCTTGCGTTTTTTATAACAATCCCTTTCTACATTGCAGAAACAGCTGGAGTAAACATCGATTTTCTAAGAGGATCTTCCGCTTTGCAAGTGACAGATCCTTTTATGCAAACTCCCTCTTCTTCTATTGGTATTTTCTATAATTACATCATGATTGTGATCTTCTATCAAATAAACGGTATCTTTTATTTTTTTAATGCTCTTTTCGATTTTTATACAATTATTCCCATAGATAAAATGCTCCCATCGTATTTTTTTACTTTTCAAGCAGCTTTTTGGCAAAGCGTTTGGGCACTAGTCGGAAAAATCGTATCAATTGGTATTCAATTATCAGCTCCATCTATCATTGCTATATTAATGACGGAGATGTTTTTAGGAATCGCTAATAGATTAGCCCCTCAAGTACAAATTGCTTTTTTGGGCATGTCTCTTAAGTCATTACTTGGACTTGCAGTTCTTTGTGCTGCGTGGTTTTTCATTTTGCAACAAATGGGCATACAATCATTAGGGTATTTAAAAGATCTAGAAGTTATTCTAAAAAGCTTTCAATAGCATTTGAAATTAACTAATTTTACTTATTAATAGTCTTAAGTTTTTAATTAAATTTAGAAAAAATTCTTTTTATATTTATATTTTTTCTGATTGTTTTTTTTGATTTTTAAGTTCTAAAAACACGAAATTCATTTAATGCTCTAAAAAACAAAAATCCCCTCCTAAATAGTTATAAGGCATATTTAACCTATCCCAGACATAGGATTTTAACAACGATTAAAAAAGGAAAATCACATACTTATACTATTTTTTGTTGACTTGAATTCGTAATAAAAATTACAGTGAAGCCATAAAAATGATGCAAATAAAGCTATCAAAAAAAAATGCTGCTCAGAATATGTTTTAAAAGAGATTATTCTTCATTGCAGTTTTTTCATTTTAGGGCAAGTTTGCATCAGATGTAGCTGTTTATAAAGCTCATTGTAAGCAAGTACGGTGATCTTCAAGATATCTACATTGTAGCTGCTTGCGGAATTGCTAATTTCTTACAAAGAAGTTATTAACTCCGTGGGCAGCTACGAATTGTCGTTTATTGAAATTAAATGATCCAAACCTAGGGGGATCTATATGCAATGGAATTTGAAAAAGGTGTGGCCCGCAATTGCCGCATCTATGTTATTAGCAACAAGTTTTACGTATGCGGATTTTGGTGATTCAGCGTCCTTGCGTAATATAGAAAATCGTCTTAATAGCCTTGAGCAAAGACGAGGCGTAAATGGAATGATCAACCCCGCTGCAATGCCTTTAACTAGAAACGGATGGGACCTTCAAGTATCTGCAGATGCTCTTTTATGGCAATTATTTGAAGACGGTCTTAGCTATGCGGTAGAAACAACAAATAATGGCTTTCCTGTTAGAGCTGATGAAGTAAAAAGTAAATACAATTGGGGATTCCGTATTGGCCTCGATTATACTCTACCTCATGATAATTGGGATGTAGCTCTTTGTTGGACACACCTAATTAGCAGCCGCAAAGGCTCTTCTATAGCAAATGATCCATCAAATGTTTTAATAAAAACACAAGGTTTTGCTTCTGCAAAAAATCCTTTTGAGGGTTATGCTGTTGCAAATTCAAGATATCGCAACCGTCTTGATCAAATTAATCTTAATGTAGGCCGTGAGTTCTTCGTTAGTAAGTGGGTAACATTACGTCCTTTCTTTGGGTTAAGAACTGATTGGTTACGTCAGAGGCTACGTACATCTTATGGTTTTAGTAATGTTGTTAATGGAGATCCTGTGACAACTGACCAATTCACTAATCAAAGAAATAAGTGGTGGGGAATGGGTATTGAATCAGGGCTCAATACACAATGGAGTTTTTGTAACGGATTTAGCATTTATGGAAATGTAGCCACTGCTATTGAGTATGGTCTACAAAAACTACAATTGAATGAAATTAACATGGTAGGTGTTATGGAAAACAATTCTGCTTCATTTAGTAGAAGTTACCATATTTGCAGACCTATTCTAGATCTACAACTTGGACTAGGTTGGGACTATAACTTCTGTGACTTTCACTTTGGATTGAAATTGGGCTGGGAAAACCATGTGTATTTTGATCAAAGCAGATTCTTGTCTTATAACACAGTTAACTATTCAGACAACACTTCTGGTGGAAGTCTGACTTATCAAGGTTGGACATTACACGCTTGCTTTGACTTCTAAGTGAAGTGTTTGCTGCCGCAAAAAAATAGACACCAGGATTAAGTGAACCTATTCACTTAAACTGGTGTTTTTTTATTCTCAATGATATAAGTTTTTTCAAAAAAAAAGTTGCAATCTATTTTTATTAATATAAGATGGATATTGATACGTTAAAAATAAGAATTACAGTTAAGCCATAAAAATGCTCCAAATGCACTCTTTGGAAAAAATTTTGTTATGCATTTGTATCTGGTGTAATTGTCGTTTATTGAAATTAAATAATCTAAACTCAAGAGGAATCTTATATGCAATGGAACTTGAAAAAGTTGTGGCCTATAATTGCTACATCTATGTTATTAGCAACAAGTTTTACGTATGCCGATATTAACGATTGTGCTACGCATAACCTAGAAAATTGCCTTTGCTGTCTTAAAACGAATGAAACGTTTAATCCCCCTGGAATGCCTTTAAGAAAAAACGGATGGGATCTTCAAGTATCTGCAGATGCTTTGCTTTGGCAGTTACAAGAAGATGCTCTTGTCTATGCTATAGAATCAGTAACTTTTACTCTTCCTTTGGGAAATGATCGAATAAAACAAAAATATAATTGGGGACTCCGTATAGGTCTGGATTATACTCTGCCCCATGATAATTGGGATGTAGATTTTTCTTGGACACATCTAATTAGCAGTAGCCAAGGTAATACTACAGCAGCTCAAGGTAATGCTTTAAGAAAATCAGGCCTTGTATTAAGTAGCGTTCTTGTAGGTTTTACAACTGCAAGTGCAAACTACCATAATCGCCTTGAACGACTTAGCCTTAATACAGGTCGCGAGTTTTTCGTAAGCAAGTGGGTAACACTACGACCTTTCTTTGGGCTAAGATCTGATTGGTTACTCCAAAGGTTACGTGCATCTTATTCTGGAGTAATAGCCGATCCTACAATTAACCAAACAAGTAACAGAAAAGTTAAATGGTGGGGAATTGGAATCGAATCAGGGCTTAACACACAGTGGAGTTTTTGTGGTGGATTTAGCCTTTACGGAAATGTAGCTGGTGCTATTGAATATGGATCTATCAAACAAATTGTAAATGAATTTGGAACTGTTGCTTATTCATTTGTAGATAGTTACCATATTTGCAGACCTATTCTAGATCTGCAACTTGGACTAGGTTGGGACTATAACTTCTGTGACTTTCACTTTGGATTGAAATTGGGCTGGGAAAACCATGTGTATTTGCATCAAAGTTTCTTATATAATCCAGGTCTATTTATCTCAGCTTCATCAGGAGATTTAACTTACCAGGGCTGGACACTACATGCAAACCTTGACTTCTAACTAAAATCCTTAAAAAACACTAGAGCTTTAAATTCTGGTGTTTTTTTCTTTAGCGCCTGTTTAAAATCTGTCCTAGACAGAACTTGAGTTGACAGGCAGCACTTCATTGACAGTAGAGCTCTTTCAAAACTAGGAAATAAAAAAGCCCTTGTATAAAATAATGCCCTTAAAAATACGTAAGGGCATGATGAAATTTGAAAAAGCAAAAAGTT
>NZ_JAAVTY010000045.1:0-10534 GCF_018642185.1 Candidatus Rhabdochlamydia sp. W815
TTTCTTCAAAAGTTTTTCGTTTCACTCCTGTTAGTCTTCTAAATTGCTCGGGTGAGAGTGATTGAAGTTCTAAGTAATTTTTCCTTTCCCTCCATTTAGGAAAGAAGTATAGCAAAAATCTAATTACGCAAGAAGTCTAATCTCTAAGAGCTTAAGTCTTTGCCTTTATGCAAGGGATGCACAAGCTCGGCAATTTGCAAATCTCGTGGTTTTTTATCAATTTCCAATAATGGTTCCAAATCCACTTCTTCAGAGAGCAATTGTAAATCCTTAAACTTGCGCGCTGTTACTAAAACACGAGTCTCTAAAGACCCCACTGCTTTATTATAGGATTCAACCGCTTGAGCCAAACTTTTACCCATTTTACACCAATGCCCTGTCATATCAAACAATCTTTTATATAACTCTTGACCAAGTTCTCTTACCTTTTCTGATTGCTTGGATAAATTCTCCTGTCTCCAACCATAAAACACTGTACGCAAAAGTGCAATGAGGGTTGTTGGTGTTGCAATGATTACCCCTTGTTCTGCACCTACTTCAATTAAAGAAGGATCATTCTCAAGTGCTGCACTAAAAAAAGCTTCTGCTGGTAAAAACAAAATGACAAATTCAGGAGCGGGTTGAAAGTGCTCCCAATAACTCTTTTTACTCAATGCATTAACATGAGCTCTTATATGACGTGCATGATCGCGAAATTTAGCTTCCTTAATCTTTTCGTCAGGATTGTACATAGCCTCTAAGTACGCTTCTAAAGGAACTTTGGCATCAATGATAATTTGTTTACCGCCGGGCAAGCGAACAAGAAGATCGGGCCTGATGCTTGTCTCTTCTGTAAATTTATGTTTTTGCTCGTAGAAGTCACAGTAGTTAAGCATACCAGCTAATTCAACAATTCTCTTTAATTGCATCTCCCCCCATCTACCACGAGATTGCGGATTTTTCAACACTTGCACAAGATTAGCCGTTTCTGTTTTAAGTTGTTTTTCGCTATCGGTTAAGGCACGTACCTGTTCTTTAAAAACCTCTCGCTCAGATTTACGTTCATTTTCATATTTACGCATCTCTAGATCGAGCTTGACCAGGATTTCTTTAAAAGGCACAAGCATTTCTTCTACTGACTGTTTACGTTTATCTAAATCTGATTGGGCAGAGATACGCCATTTAGCAATTTCTGTTTCAGCAACAGATAGAAACTGTTTGTTATTGTGCTCTAGTGCTTGAGAAGATAGCGATTGAAATAAAAGCTTAAAATGTTGTTCTGCTAGCTCCATGGCTTGTTGTCTTTCCTCAGAACTTTTTTGCTGCAACAAAAGCGTAAAAATCTCTTTTTCTTTTTCTTTTAATTGCAAATCTAAATTAGATACTTCTTCTGCTTTCTGCTGGGCTAAAGCTAAGGAAATCTCTAGTTTTTTTCGACTCATAAGAGCAAATAGCCAAAGTCCCCACCCAATAACAGCTAATGAAACGATGACAAGGTCCTTCATTAGTCCTCATGCTCGGGCTCGAAATCCACTAAAGTTTTTGATTTCCTGCCTGCAATCAAGCGGATAATCGATAAAGTCCATCCCAAAAGAATATAGCTCCATGTCACAATGGTTAACATGATCGGAAAGAAGTACAGCGTTCCATAAAAAATAAAAATAGCTGAGATAACAGTCCCAAAAACCAATTGAAAAGAAGGAACTCGAAAATGTAGAGCTTTGGAACTGGGAAATTTCCAACGACTTACCATAAAATACCCTAAAATAATCATTACAATGCTTAAGGTGATAGCATGCGCTTCTTCAGATAGAGAAAAATAGTTATGGAAAAAATTAGATGCAAATAAAAAATTTAGAGAAACCGCGGCTAAAGCAGCAGCGGGAATGGGAAGGCCTGTAAAGTGTTTTTTTTCAGATAAAGCTTCTGCATTTGGTTCCGTTGTTTTTACATTAAAACGAACGAGTCGTAAAATACCGCAGATGGAATAGAGCATAGCACCTAAAACGGCTAAAAAAGACAATCCTGTTCCAGGCTCTAATGATAATGTTTTTAAAAGCAAAACAGAGGGGGCTACTCCAAAAGATATGGCGTCTGCTAATGAGTCAAAAATAAATCCAAATTCGCTCTCTGCTCGAAACGCGCGAGCAACAGCACCATCTAGCAAATCTGCAAAGGCCGCTACTAATAATAAAAGCACCGATATACGCAATACTTGAAATAATCCAGAACCGGGCTCTACCATGTTTACTTTAAAAATCACAAATAATCCACAAGCTAAACCAAAAGCTGTGATCATGTTGGGAATGAGATAAACCCTTCGCATAACCCTCCTTTTTTAATCGTAAAATTGTTTTTCCCTTACATATAGAATCGTATCAGTTTCTTAGAATTGTTGCACTCTAATCACTTAAGTTCTTTGTTTAGAAAAGCATAAAAATAACTTTTTAAAAAGTATATTTTTTACTAGACAAGTAGCTTTTAGCTACTATATATGGTGTGCATGACTCAAATAAACTACCATATGTAGTATAAAGATCTTTTATTTTTTAGACTTCGCTGTAATTGCTTAAAACGTTAATCTAGGAGCCATAATGAGAAAGACCCAAGATCCTAACATCTTTATAAAAAACTAAAACACTTGGAGCAAAAAAATATATGAAAGGTTCAATGACTCAAGAAGATCCTGTGAAACTAAAAGAGGGCAACTCTTCACCTAAGGCCTCCCTACAGCATTTCACTGTTGTCAAACGCAATGGTAGCATTGTTCCTTTTCGTCAAGAGAGAATTTTAAGAGCTATTGAATGTGCCTTTCGCGACACCAAGAAAGTCGATAAAGAAACCCCTCTTAGCAATTCTTTACACCAATCTATCGATCAAATCGTTAACCTAGTGATTGAAGATTTGTATAAATTAGCTGTCCAAGGAACATCTTTAACCGTTGAAGGAATTCAAGATCAGGTTGAAGTCTGCTTAATGAAAGCAGGTCATCATGATGTAGCGCGAGATTATATTATTTATCGCGATCAACACAAAGCCTTGCGCGATGACTCTGTTCAGAGCTTAAAAATGATTAGAGAAGATGGAGTAGAGGTACGCTTTAATCCTATGAAAATCGCCTCTTCTTTGGAAAAAGCCTTTCGCTCTTCTATGGAAATCACAGGGTTTTCTCCAAAGCAAGTGGTAGAAGCCATTAATTTGCTCACACAGAATGTAGTTGCAAGAGCGCTGAGTCTTTCTAAAACAGGCGTTGTCCTTAGCTCTATTTTGATCGAAGATGAAATCGAGCAACAATTGATGAAAGCCGATTTTTATAGCGTAGCAAAGCACTTTATCTTGCATAGAGCCTTACTTGGCAGACAAAATCAACTCAAGTTCTCTTATCCTATCCCAGAAGATAGAACAACGCGTGAATTTACCATTCTTGATCAAGAGCAAAACAAGCGCACTATTACGGAAAAACAATTATTTACCCGTATTAAAGTAGCTTGTCGCGGATTAGAAGAGTTGGTATCTGCCGATGAACTTCTAGAAAACACGGTTTCTAATTTTTACGAAGGAATTAAGGAAAAAGAGGTTGACCTAGCCCAAATTATGGCAGCCCGTACAAAAATTGAAATTGAGCCTGCTTATTCTAAAGTAGCTGCCCGCTTGTTATTAGATGTCCTCTACCGAGAAACCATGGAAATTAGCTCTTCAGATCCTGATTTAGAGTCATCTCATCGCAGCTACTTTAAAAAGTATATCAAAGAAGGAATCAAACTAAGCAGATTACACCCTGATTTATTAAAGTTTGACCTTGATCTACTCTGTCATGCTATGCAACTGCAAAGAGATGATCAATTTACCTACCTTGGACTACAAACCCTATACGATCGCTACTTTATCCATCATGAACAGCGTAGGCTAGAAACACCGCAAATTTTCTGGATGCGTATTGCCATGGGTCTTGCTATGCAAGAAGAGCAAAAAAATGAACGTGCCATTGAATTCTATAACGTCCTTTCTACTTTTCTCTTTATGTCCAGTACTCCTACGTTATTTAACTCTGGAACGCTTCACTCACAATTATCCTCTTGTTATCTGTTAACGGTACAAGACGATTTGGGTTGTATTTTTAAAATGATCGCCGATAATGCACAGTTATCCAAATGGGCTGGAGGAATTGGCAATGATTGGACAAATATTAGAGCAACAGGCTCTCTTATTAAAGGAACAAATGGGTGTAGTCAAGGGGTTATCCCGTTCTTAAAGGTAGCCAATGACACAGCGGTTGCTGTCAATCAAGGTGGCAAGCGCAAAGGTGCGATGTGCGCCTATTTAGAAACATGGCATCTAGATATCGAAGATTTTCTAGAACTGCGCAAAAATACAGGTGATGAAAGACGGCGTGCTCATGACATGAATACAGCTAACTGGATTCCTGATCTATTTATGAAACGAGTTAAAGAAAATGGATTGTGGACCTTGTTTAGCCCAAATGACGTTCCCGATCTACACGATCTTTACGGGATGGATTTTGAAGATCGGTATAAAGAGTATGAACAGATGGCAACATCTGGAAAAATCAAACTATTCAAACAAATGGAAGCAGTTCAACTTTGGCGCAAAATGCTCAGCATGCTATTTGAAACAGGACACCCTTGGATCACTTTTAAAGATCCGTCTAATATTCGCTCTGCACAAGATCACGTGGGCGTCGTGCATAGCTCCAATCTCTGTACAGAGATTTTGCTCAATACTTCCTCCGATGAAACCGCTGTATGTAACTTAGGCTCGGTTAACTTAATCCAGCATATGAATCCTCAAGGAATCAATGAAGAAAAACTAAGCGCTACCATTCGCACAGCTGTGCGCATGCTGGATAATGTAATCGATATCAATTTTTATCCTACATTAGAAGCGAGTCATGCAAACTTAAGACATCGCCCCATTGGCTTAGGAATGATGGGATTCCAGGATGCTCTCTATGCATTGAATATTAGCTATGCAAGTCATGAAGCTATTGCTTTTGCGGATAAAAGTATGGAAATGATTTCTTATTACGCTATTTTGGCCTCTAGTGAATTAGCACGTGAAAAAGGCACCTATTCCTCTTACAAAGGCTCAAAATGGGAAAAAGAATTATTACCTATAGATACGATCTCTCTGCTTGAAAACCAGCGCGGAACCAATCTTGATATGGATCACACCTCGACTATGAATTGGAACATTGTACGCGCATCGATCAAAAATCATGGTATGCGTAACTCTTACACCATGGCCATTGCTCCCACAGCAACCATTTCCAATATCACAGCAGTTACACAATCGATTGAACCCTCTTATAAAAATCTATTTGTTAAATCTAATTTATCCGGTGAATTCACAGTTCCTAATGTATACCTTGTAGATCGTCTTAAAGAACTTGGCATTTGGGATCAACAAATGCTCGATGACCTTAAATACTTTGATGGTTCTATTGCAGAAATCGATCGTATCCCTCAAGAAATTAAACAAGTCTACCTAACCGCCTTTGAAATTGACCCAGAATGGCTTATTGAATGCGCTAGTCGTCGGCAAAAATGGATTGACATGGGGCAATCTTTAAATCTGTATCTAGCCCAGCCAAGTGGTAAGAAGTTACATCAAATGTACTTCTTTGCTTGGCAAAAAGGGTTAAAAACCACCTATTATCTGCGCTCTTTGGGAGCTACTCAGATTGAAAAATCGACAACAGATATCAACAAACGAGGGCTGCAGCCTAGATGGATGAAACACAAATCTGCCTCGAGTAATATTGCATTGCAGCGCAAGAGTTGTAACCTAGATGAAGGATGTGAAAGTTGCCAATAAGGAGATCATAACTATGAGCAAAACTACAGACACAAGAAAACGGGTTAATGTAGCACAAAAAAAACTGATTAACTGCAATCAAGTAGATGTAAACCAACTCATGCCTCTTAAATACCATTGGGCATGGGAGCATTATATGAATGGTTGCGCCAATCATTGGATGCCTACAGAAGTTCCTATGACCAAAGATATTGAACTTTGGAAAGCTAAAACTTTAAGCGAAGATGAACGTAGAGTGATTATGCGTAACTTAGGATTTTTCAGCACTGCTGAGAGTTTAGTTGGCAATAATATTGTACTTGCTATCTTTAAGCATGTGACAAACCCTGAAGTGCGTCAATACCTGCTACGTCAGGCATTTGAAGAAGCCATTCATACCCATTCCTTTGTCTATATCTGTGAATCTTTAAACCTTGATCAAGGTTTAGTGTTCAATATGTATAATGAAATCTCTAGCATTAAAGCTAAAGATGAATTTCAAATGCAGCTAACAGCTGAAGTTTTGAATCCTAATTTCTCAACCGATACAACACAAGGAGCGCAAAAGTTCCTCGAAAATCTAATTGGTTATTACCTCATTATGGAAGGGATTTTCTTCTATAGTGGCTTTGTCATGATTCTCTCTTTCCATCGCCAAAATAAAATGACAGGAATTGGTGAACAATTTCAATACATCTTACGCGATGAGACCATCCATTTAAATTTTGGTATCGATCTCATTAATGGAATTAAAGAAGAAAATCCAAATCTTTGGACTTTCGAGTTTCAAAATCAGATTATTCGAAAAATTAAGCACGCTGTTGAATTAGAGATTGCTTACGCTCAAGATTGCCTTCTTAGAGGAATTCTTGGTCTTACCTCTTCTATGTTCCGCGAGTATGTGCAATATATTGCAGATCGTAGATTAGAGAGAATTGGTCTTAAAGCGGTCTATCACTCAAAAAATTCATTCCCTTGGATGAGTGAAACAATGGATCTCGGTAAAGAGAAAAACTTCTTTGAAACCCGTGTGACAGAATACCAGTCAGCTTCGTCCCTTACCTGGTAATCAAGAGCAGGGAGAAATTCCTGCCTTGCTTAAAACATCTTTTTGTGTTACTTGTTCTAATTGTTTTTCTAGATAAACGAGGGATTAGCACTTCGATCAGATCTATATACAAGAGTATATAGTGGTTCCGATTCAATCGTATAGAAAAATATAGGATAAACGACAAGTTTTAAGTCAACGACTTGAAACTTGTCGTTTATCCTACATTTCAAAATATCTGTTATTTTCGGTATCTCTTCTAAGAGCCTGTTTAAAATCTTTTCAGTAAGGCATTAATGATAGTTTTCATAAAACCTTTGGAGGTAATTATGACCCGCTCTTATCCAAGCGATATCTCTCGTAACCAATTTAGCAAAATCCATCTAATACTTGAGTCTACTGGTGTATGTTACCCATAGATTATCCTAAATGGGAATTATGTGATTATTATTTCCCTCTTTGAAATAAAAAAGATGATAAAAATTCTAAGAGTACTCTTGAAATAGTTTTAAAAAAAATGGGTGTATAGAAGCATTTTCACTACATAAAACCATTTGTTCGGTGTAAAAAATGTTTTAGCAGAGGGAGGATCTTCTGGAGAAAGATTTGGTAGAAATAGCCAAAAGAAATACACTTCATACTTTTACAGTTATTCCCAAAAGATGGGTTGTAGAGCGTTCTTTTGCATGGATAGAAAAATGTCGCAGGCTATGGAAAAATTGCGAAAGAAAACTACATACAAGCCTGAATATGGTGGTTCTTGCTTTTATTGCTCTACTTTTGAAAAGATTTTAAACAGGTTCTTAATAGATAAATTAAACTTGCTTGAGAGCTGCTGTAATTAACTGCCCAAGATCGGGCTCTTTTTCCGATTGATTGAGAACTGTTTTGATGGCTTTTTGAGCTTGGATAGAAGGGTAGCCTAAATGGATCAGTGCGCTTAGAGCATCATTTTGCATTTGATTGTTGTTGTTTTGTGTAGAAGAGATGGGCAGGTTTAAGGTTTTTATCTTATCGCGTAGTTCGATAATTAATCTTTCAGCTGTTTTTTTACCAATACCTGGTGTTTTGGAAAGAACTTGGATGTTTCCTTGTAATATGGCTGCATGAAGATCTGGTAGCTCAAGATGCCCCATTAAACAAAGTGCTATTTTAGGTCCTACTCCAGAAATAGTGATGAGAAGCTCAAAAAAATCTCTCTCCAAGCGTGTTAAAAAACCGAATAACTGATGAGAATCTTCTCGAATAATAGGGGAAATATAGAGAGTAATTAGACAACCTTCTTGAGGAAGCTTTATATGAATAGGGACCCAAATTCGATATCCTATGCCGTGTACTTCCACAGTAACTTTTAAGGGTCTCGATTCTATAAGAGTGGCTTTAATATAATCAAACATGAGTTTTTAAATTAAAGTGTAGGGTATTTGCATGGCAAATAGCAAGTGCTAAAGCATCTGAGGCATCTTCTGGTTCAGGAATAGAGGATAGTTGTAGAATGAGTTGGACCATTTTTTGCACTTGGTTCTTGCTTGCAGATCCATTCCCAACAACAGCTAATTTTGCTTTTTTTGGCGCGTATTCAAATACAGGGATGTTCTGACGAGCAGCTGTAATGATAGCCATACTACGTGCCATAGCAACTTTGAATGCACTTTTTACATTCTTATCTACAAATTGTGTCTCAATAGAAACCGCATCAGGTTTGTAAGCTTTTAATAACTTTTCAAAGCTATTGAATAACACTAAATAGCAATGGTTGCTATCTGTATGAAAGGGAGGAGTAATCACTCCAAAGTCTAAAGGTTCTAGACGAGGATGCTCTACTTTAATGATCCCATAACCAGATTTCTTAATTCCTGGATCGATCCCTAAAATGACTAAAGAGGGTTTTTTATACATATCTTTTAACTATAGTAGTAAAATTCCTTTTTTCTCTATGCTAAATCGATATGAATAGGCCGCATTATTTAGTAAATATACATGCCATAATTGCACACAAAGAAAGATTTTAAACAGGCTCTTAGAGATACTTTTCTAGAGATTTTTTGCTGTTTGTTTTTTTAACAACTCTTTGACTCTATTCAGATCTAATTGTACTTTTTTTGTTCTATGCTTACTGACAAGTACTTTTCCTGTTGTTTTAGTACGACTCACATATTTAACCTTTGTGATCAGAACCTCTGCTTGGTTTTGTTTGCGGGCTTGACTAAAATACAGTGCTAGTTGCATAGCATCTTGCAAAATACCTTCATTGATTAGCTTGGCTTTAACAACCACATGAGAGCCTGCCATGGGGGTTACATGTAACCAGGTATCATTACCCTTTGCTATCGTAAAAGTTAATTTCTCATTCCCTTTAGCATTTTTACCGACTAAAATGGTGTATTCCTTATCTATAAAAGTGTGAAAATCACGCGCTTTATTACGCTCTTTTTTTAGAGGAGGTTTTTGATGAGGTAGTTCTATGCTTGGATTGGATAATTCTTTCTGAAGCGCATGCATTTTCTGATCGATCTCTTTCATAAATACGGGATAGAGATCTAACCTTTTTTTCCTTTTGCGCACTTCTTTAAAACGCGCCTGTAATTGCTTTTGGATAGGAACTTTTGGATCTAAAGCTATTTCTAGAAAAGATTGACTCGCCCAATTCATGACTCGTACGCTTTTCATCCCAGGTGCTATTTGTTGCAGATGGCTTTTTAATAATTCTGTTTCGTTTTGTAAAACCTGCCAGTTTTTAGCTCGATTATATTCTTCTTCATACTTTTTACGTTGTTTTTCTAGTTTAAGCAGTTGATTAGATATTTTTTTGCAATGTAATGCGAATAGAGCTTGTTTCTCTAATAACTGATAACGCTCTTCTATTTCCTCACTTGTGACAAAAGTAGAAAAATGATGGGTAGCAGGTTTTACAAGGGGTTTTTTATAATGAGAAGAAGTGGATTTATTGCTAAGTATAATAGCGAATAGGGGATCTGTAACAGCTAGAATCGGATGATGGTACATGAGCTCTGCGATAAAATAGTATTCTTCAAATCTTAAACAAAGAATGCGATCCTCTGAGAACAGAAAAATTTCCATACATATTCTTTCTCTTAAGATTTTGTTTACTTGATCTGCAAAAACAGAAGGATGCGCTTGATGTTTTTTATTTGTGATGTGAAAGCGACTAAATGATTTTTGCACACAGAGCAATAGCTGGATATTACTAAACACAAATACATAGCTTGTAGGGTTAATTTGCATAAACCTTACGAGGTTTTTACCTAAGATCCCTTTTTTAATTTCAAGAAGAAGAGAAAGCATTTCCGAATAACTCAACATAGAGTCTCTTTTTTAGAAAAATCTTAAAGACTATTCAAGTCTGATATAAATATAGTGGTTCCGATTCAATCGTATAGAAAAATATAGGATTAACGACAAGTTTCAATTCGTTGACTTGAACCCCATTAAGCTAGCCGTTTGAATCGGCACTACTATATACTCACTTATGGATATAAAAGAAGAGGGATCAAAAATGATACTATAGTGGTCTTATGCTAATAGCAAACCAAAATCAATCACTTTGTCAAAATACTCCTTAGAGCCTGTTTAAAATCTTTTCAAAAGTAGAGCAATAAAAGCAAGAACCACCATATTCAGGCTTGTATGTAGTTTTCTTTCGCAATTTTTCCATAGCCTGCGACATTTTTC
>NZ_JAAVTY010000046.1:0-10525 GCF_018642185.1 Candidatus Rhabdochlamydia sp. W815
TACAAACATGCTATGCTCGGGTGCACAATAGATGTTTTTTCAAGTATTTATATGTTCTTTTTTGTGCACTTCAAGGTTGAAAGGGCCAATTCAAAAAATCCAAAAATCAAGGTTTATTACTTATGTTAGTCTGTATCGATAAAAAAGAATATGAGATGCCACCGGGTAGCAGCGCAAAAGATGTAGCAGAAAAATTGCACAAAGTAGCCCCAGAGCAATCCCTAGCTGTTAAACTCAATGGAGCTATCTGCGATCTCTCTAGTATTTTACATGAGGGGGATCAATTAAGTTTGATCGACTTTGCTAGCAAAGAAGGAAAAGAAATTTTTTGGCATACCTCTGCACATGTTCTAGCTCAAGCGGTTTTGCGATTATTTCCAGAGGCAAAACCAACAATCGGTCCTCCTATTGAACAAGGATTTTACTACGATTTTGCGAACTTAAAAATATCTGATACCGATTTCGAAAACATAGAGAAAGAGGTTTATAAAATCATCAGCGAAAATCATGAACCTATAAGACATGTGCTAGCTGATAAAAAAGAAGCTCTTTTAGTTTTTAAAAATAATCCTTACAAAGGGGAACTCATAGAAGGATTTTCAGAAGAGGGAATCATTACCGCTTATGAGCAAGCAGAGTTTTTTGATCTTTGCAGGGGGCCTCATTTACCTAATCTAGGCAAAATTAAAGCTTTTAAAATTTTAAAAACAGCAGGAGCTTACTGGCGCGGAGATTCTAAACGCGAAATGTTGACTCGAATTTATGCGATTTCCTTTCCCGATCGAAAAATGCTCAAAGAATATATAACCTTTCTGGAAGAAGCTAAAAAACGAGATCACAAAATTTTAGGTCCCAAGCTTGATTTATTTTCCATTAGAGAAGAAGCACCTGGTATGCCTTTTATTCATCCCAAAGGAATGATCGTTTGGAATCAATTAATCCACCTTTGGAAGATCATGCATAAAAAAGCTGGTTACGAAGAGATTAAAACCCCTCAAATTATGAGCCAAGAACTTTGGGAAACCTCTGGTCACTGGGAACATTATCGTGAAAATATGTACACTTTTTCCATTGAAGAGCGTCATTTTGCGATTAAGCCTATGAACTGCCCTGGCTGTATGCTCTATTATAAATCTAAATCTCATAGCTACAGAGAACTTCCTTTGCGCATTTCAGAACTAGGTCACGTACACAGACACGAAGCATCAGGAGCATTAAGTGGACTATTTCGTGTACGCAGTTTTCATCAAGATGATGCGCATCTTTTCATGCAAAAGTCTGATATTAAACAAGAAATTTTGAGTGTGATTGCACTGATTGAAGAAACCTATAGCAAATTCGGCTTATCTTATCGTTTAGAACTTTCCACTAAACCAGAGAATAGCATTGGCTCTGATGAAGATTGGGAAATTGCAACAAACGGATTAAAAGAAGCCCTTGATACTTGGGGAAAACCTTATCGGATCAATGAGGCAGATGGAGCTTTTTATGGTCCTAAAATTGATATCCACATTACAGATGCGCTATCTCGCAGCTGGCAATGTGGAACCATTCAACTCGATATGGCTTTGCCTGAGAAGTTTGAATTGGAATATATGGATAAAGATGGTCAATTGAAACGCCCGATTATGATCCATCGCGCCTTGTTTGGCTCAGTTGAGCGCTTTATGGGAATTTTGATCGAACATTTTGTAGGTAAATTCCCTCTATGGCTAAGCCCTTCCCAATTAAGAATTATACCTATAGCAGATAGACATGAACCTTATGCCAATGAAGTGTGTTCGGTCATTAAACAGACAGGATTTCAAAGCGATGTAGATGCTTCTCATGAATCAGTGAATAAAAAAGTGAGAAATGCACAACTCATGCAATACAATTATATTCTGATTTTAGGCGATAAAGAACTAGAGAATCAATCGATTAATTTGCGCACTCGCGATAATGTTGTGCATGGAGAGCTTGCGTTGAATGTTTTTTTGCATAAGATTGAGCAAGAGAGGAGTGATTACTCTTTAACATCTTATTTTGCAGAGGAAGTGAATGCCTAGAATTGCAGTTAGTAGTTTTAAAGGAGGGACAGCTAAAACATCTACCTCCTTGCATTTGGGAGCAGCTCTTGCTAAATTTCATCAACAGAAAGTGCTCTTGATCGATTTTGATGCACAAGCGAATTTAACAGCAGGAATGGGTTACGATCCTGACGCTCAAGATAGCATTGCCTCTGTTCTGCAAGGAACAAAAAACATCCATGAAGTAATTCTGCCTAGTGGAATTGCTAATCTTGACCTAATCCCCGCCGATACCTATCTAGAAAGAGTTGAAGTAAGAGGAGCTCTGGCAGCTGATCGTTATTCCCATGAGCGTCTTAAACAAATTTTAAATCTTTTGCAATACGATACCATTATTATAGATACCCCTCCTTCTTTATGTTGGCTAACAGAATCGGCTTTGATCGCAGCGGATTATTCCCTTGTTTGCGTAGCACCTGAATTCTATAGCATCAAAGGATTACAGCGTTTATCTGAATTTATGCAAAGTATTGCAGATCGTCACTCACTACAGGTCTTAGGTGTAGCTCTTTCCTTTTGGAATCCTCGTGGAAAAAGCAATCAAGCTTTTTTAGAAATCATAGAAAGCACTTTTCCTGGAAAAATGCTGCAGACAAAAGTGCGTCGCGATATCAGCGTTTCAGAAGCTTCCATCTTTGGTAAACCTCTCTTTGAAATAGCTCCTAAAAGCAGAGCTTCTGAAGATTATATTTCGCTCACTAAAGAGCTCTTAACCCGTATGTAAAACAGCTGGACATCCATGGCCAAAATAAATACTCTTCTCTCGCAGCGTTTAAAAACAGCTTCTGAGAAGCTTTCGAAAATGACTAATTTAGTGGAATTATCCTCTAGTGGAAATCTCTCCAGCTTTGCTGGGGTGTTTCGCGTAACTGTTCTTAATGAAACGGAAAAACAAACGTTAAAAAACATTCTCGATCAATACAAAAATAAAAACCAAGAAGTCATCCCAGATCTAGAATACCTATCCGCTCTTACAGCAGAAGTAAAAGCGATCAATAGCCAAGCCATCATTTTGCATGGAGAGAGAATACAAAAAGCACAGCAGATTTTAACCAGTTATCAAGAAGGAGCTTTTAGCGCTTGGCTCATTTGCACCTATGGAAATAGACAAACCCCTTATAATTTTCTGCAGTATTATGAGCTACACAGTGCCATTCCTGCTGCCCTGCAAGCTCAATTAGATCTTATCCCACGTCAAGCGGCTTATAGCTTAGCCAGTCGCCAAGGACCTCTTGCGCAAAAACAGCACATTATAAAAACCTATCAAGGGCAATCTAAACAAGAATTATTAGAGCTCATCCGCATCACCTTCCCTTTATCAATTAAAGATAAAAGAGCCCAAGATGTAGCAAATATTACTATCTTAAATTTAAGAAAAACCCTAGCTAAAATAAAAACCTCTACTTTTTATCCTACAGATAAACAAAAACAGCAACTCTTTAGCTTGCTCAAAGAACTTAAAACCTCGGTTGAATCTCTTCATGACTGATCATTATACTTCCCTATTAGCTTCTCGCTATGCCAGTGCAGAAATGTCTGCTATTTTCTCTCCCCATTCCAGATATGCCACGTGGAGACAGCTATGGATCGCTCTTGCCAAAGCGCAAAAACAACTAGGGCTTACTATTTCACAAGAGCAGATAGAAGAGATGCAAGAGGCCTCTCATTCGATCAACTTCGCAAAAGCAGCTATTTATGAAAAAAAATTCGGCCATGATGTCATGGCACACATTTACACCTTTGCAGATCAATGTCCTAAAGCTGGCCCTATTATCCACCTAGGAGCTACTTCTTGTTTTGTTACTGATAATGCCGATCTGATTCTCATGAGAAAAGCACTACAATTATTAGAAAAAAAATTGATTCAAGTCATTCGTCAGTTGTGTGTTTTTGCTGAAAAGCACGTGGGTCTTGTTTGTTTAAGCTATACGCATTTTCAGCCAGCTCAACCCACAACTGTGGGAAAAAGAGCCTGTCTTTGGCTACAAGATTTGAAGTTTGATTTAGAACAATGCGGCTCTGTGATTAAAGAACTTCGTTTTTTAGGAGCTAAAGGAGCCACAGGGACACAAGCCTCTTTTTTAAACCTGCTGGGAAGCAGAGAAAAAGTACAAGCCTTAGATCAATTAGTTGCCAAAGAACTAGGCTTTCATCATCTGCTTCTCATCTCTTCTCAAACATATCCTCGTAAGCAAGATATTTCGATCATCACTTTTTTAAGTCAAATAGCTGTTTCTGCTCATAAGTTTGCAACCGATTTGCGCTTGTTAGCACATCTTAAGGAAATAGAAGAACCTTTTTCTTCCACTCAAGTAGGCTCATCCGCAATGCCCTATAAACGAAATCCCATGCGCAGCGAGCGTATTTGTGGGCTTTCCCGTTTCTTATTTTCTTTAAACGAAAATCCTCTTTATACAGCAGCTACACAATGGTTAGAGCGTAGCTTAGATGATTCTGCAAATAGGCGTTTGTGTGTCCCAGAGGCTTTTTTATGCGCTGACGCTATCTTAGATCTTTTATGTTTTATCACTTCTGATTTGGTGATCTATCCTAAAATGATTGAAAAACATTTAGCAGAAGAAATGCCTTTTTTAGCAACAGAGCATATTTTAATGCAGTTGGCCAAACGGGGAAAAGATCGCCAAAAAATGCACGAGCGATTAAGAGGACACAGTCTTTTAGCTAGCCGCGAAATCAAAGAAGAAGGCAAAACCTGTGATCTTTTACATAAAATTGCTAGCGATCCAGAAATAGGTCTCTCTTTAGATGAACTCAAAAAAATGACTGCAGCAAAACATTTAGTAGGCTGCGCCAAAGAGCAAACACAAGAATTCTTAACCGAGGTAAAGCTTATTTTGGCTAAATATCACAATCTAGCTACTTACTCCGCTAAGATCGAGATTTGAGCTTAAACCCAATGCTTGCATTTCCTCTCTAATTCTCTCTTTTACGTCCCTACTCGGTTGCATTAAAGGAAGGCGTAAGAGGGAGAGGCAATAACCCATTTGATAGAGAGCATATTTTACACATTGCGGATTGCTCTCGAGAAATAAACTCGCGCATAAAGAGTGATATTTTTCATACAGCTTTCCAGCTTCTTCAAAGTTTTGATCGGATAGCATACAAAGCAATTGCTGCCACTGTTTAGGAATGAGGTTTGCTATTACAGAGATACATCCTTTAAATTTTAATGCCATCAAAGGAACTACCAAATGATCATCACCGCAAAAAAGAGGCTTCTTTATCTCTTGGGAAAGTCTAACCACATACTCAATATCCGCTGTACTCTCTTTAATTCCGCATACATAAGGATCTTTTGCAATCTCTACTAAGGCCTCCATAGGAAGCTTAATGCCTGTTCTTCCTGGATGATGATAAACAAAAATGGGAATGTTTACAGAACACACCTCTTTATAATGGGCAATACACCCTTGAACACTGGGCTTGGTATAGTAAGGTACAATCACAAGACAAGCATGAACACCGATATCTTTTGCTGCTTGAGTAAGCTCAACTGTAGTAGACGTGCTGCTAGTGCCTGTCCCTGCAATGATAGGAATACGTCCATTTGCAATTTGAACCCCCTGCTTGAAAATGTGTAACTTCTCTTGCAAGGATAAACTTGTACCCTCTCCTGTAGAACCACATAGAACAATCCCTTGAGAGCCTTGTGCAATATGCCATTCGATTAAAGTGTCCAGCGCTAAATAATCAATAGCTCCCTCTTGTGTAAACGGAGTGATTAAAGCAACGATAGATCCTGTTAACATTTCGCCTCTCTTTTCATTTGCAACCATAATAAGATTCCACACAAAAATACCATTGCAGCACCGATATAAATCGGCATAGTAAAAATACCCACTGCTAGAATACTTCCAAAGATTCCGGTTATAATTTCTGCCAGGGTTTGTACAGAGGTCAATACCCCCAAAGCCTGTCCTTGTATATGGCTTTCCGCTGCATTAGAAATCAATAACGAACCGTGTGTAATGACAACTCCTAAACATAAGCCCACTAAAGGGATAGTAAGAAGCAAAACATATACATTTGTTGGTAAAACAACAGCTACAAAACTTAGGGACAACAGAAAGGAAAATAGACAAAGCACTTGAATAGGTTTCAAACGACGAGAAAGCCAAGGAATCAAAAAAAGCACACCTAACATCAAAGAGAAAGAAGTGTAAACCATTTCATAAGACAAAACAGCTGGAGAAAAATGAAACTGCCTTTCTAAGAAGACAGGCAAGAAGCGAAAAAAGGAAAAATATCCTATAGCCAGTAACAAATTACATAAATAAAACAGCCTAATTTTAGGCGCTTTGAGTTTTCCAAACAAAGAAGGAAAAATAACGATTTTCTCTACTCTGCGTAGCTGCAATGTTTCTTTTGCATACCAAGCAATCACTAAAATTCCCGTTAAAGTCATCAATGCAGCTATCCAAAAAGGAGTGGCAAAGGTAAACCAAGGAACCAGGTTTGAATCTGCCAATACTCCTCCCATCAAAGGACCAATGATAAATCCTAGAGAAATACAAATATTCAACCAACCGAAATACACAGGTTTTCGATGCTTGTGCTCATCCAATCCTGTCACATCAGCAATCACGGATTGAGCTATTGTCACATTTCCTTCGCAAAAACCACATACAATCAAACCAATTACCATTCCAGTAATTGAATAATGGTATAGAGAAAAAGCAATCATTAAATATCCAATCGTAGTTCCCATCAAAGAAAAAAGAACGACTTTTTTTCTTCCGTGTCGATCAGAAAGAGATCCTAAAACAGGAGACCCCAAAAACTGCCCCAAAGGAAAAGCAGCCATAACAGTTCCTAATAGAACCATTCTTATCTGGTAAGAAAGATGCGGTGCAATCGAAGTTTGAGAATCTAAAAACATCTTAGGCAAGATCGGAAGAGGCAAAGAAAAGCCAATATAGGCAAATAAGACGACTAACGCATAGGGAAAAAGTATTTTTTGAATCTGTTTCGGCATTAAAGATATCCTTTAAAAATAAGAATAGAAAAACAAGGCTTAATCATAAAATCGAGATTTATCATTTTTCAAAAGAAATCAACCCAAATTGTCGTATCAGTGATTTGAAATACGACAATTTGGACTAAATTCTTTTTCGGTAGAATAGACAGAGGTATTTTGAGATCTATATTATTTTCCATGTTTAGGTAAAACAAAAAATTTTTGAGGATCCTTGAAACTTGTTGATATTTCCACAAGCGATCCCTCTTGGCACATCTCCTTAAGGCGGGTTGTAGTTGTACGGCGTGTAACTTTCCAAATCTCTTGAGCCATCTTAGCATGGATTTTGTCATGCTTTTTTAAGTAATGAAAAATAGGTTCTTGCCAAAAAGCAGAAGGAATGTTCTTTATTGACTTTGGATAGAGTGTCAAACGAAAAAAATGGCCTAACTCTTCAAATTTTGGTAGAGGAATATGCTGATGTTGACAAACATCTAGCATTCTTTTGAGTCCAGAACCCCAGTGTTCGGTCAATTTTAGCTCTCGGAATGTTCTTCCTAATACTTTATTACGAAGCTGAGAAACTCCAGAAAGGGCGCTATCAAGACTTAGTCCAAATGGCAAAGATCCAGGATTAGTAACCTCTAATCGATCATCAAAAATAGCAATTTGAATGGGAGAACGATGATTAGCATAGTCAGCGTGGATTAAAGCATTCATAATAGCTTCACGAAGAAGCATGGGAGCGTATTGTGGCGTTTCTTCACGCCTAATTCCTTTTATGGAAAAACTCATAGAAGTGTGGCGACGGATAAAAGAAAGAACCTCTTCCAATGCTTGTGGAAGAGGGCTTTTAATTTCTTGTTCATCAATAGCTGCATTTTTTAAAATTCCTTCAAAACGAGCCATTCTAACAATTGGATCAATGAAAATCCTATCTCGATTTTTTCCGAAAAGTAAAAGGCCTCCTTTTGTTGGATAGGTTTCTGATTGATAGGTAGTAAATAATTCTAAAGCTTTAGCCTTTGCCTGCGTAAATGTTTTTCCTACGGTCAAAAACAATTGTTTAGCTAGCTCAAAATCAAAATCATCAAAAGAAAATCTGCAATCAGGAAGCTGATCAAAAGATGTGTGTTCTTTTAAACGACGTATCTCAGCAATAATATGTGCATCCGCTAAACGATTGGTCGATCCAAGACGTATGAACGTTCCCTCAACTTCTCCTTTAGATTTTAGGTGAAAAAGACCTGGGATATAGGGGACAGTGACGATTAAAATATCACGTTCTCGCCAAGAGCAAAATTGTAAATTTGGAATAAGTAAAGGAGAAACCGAGTCAGCAATAGCATTAGCAATTTTTTCCTCTTCCTTCAAGATATCTGACAAACCAATCACTTCTTTTGTCTCATTCTTGATGCCAATAAGTAACACACCTCCAGCTGTGTTAGCAAAAGCAATTACAGTTTGTACAATTTTTTGCAAAGATTGGCTATTTTCTTTAAACTCAAGTGTTTTTCCTTCATTTCTTGACAGAAGCTGTTCTAGCATCATAAGATGATCTCCATGAATTAACATAGAAATTAACATAGAAAAACATAACTGTCAAAATTTTCTATGTTAAATTCCATAAGAAAACGAGTTTTATTTCAACTCATCTCCCCACTCAGTTTTTTTAGCAATAGAGTAGAGCTCTTTATCCTTTCGACTGATCGTCTTTTCTACAAGGCCTGATTCTGTACAGAGTTTCAGCTTTACAAATCCCGATCCTTTGAAAGGGTAGCGAATCACACGAGAGAAGCTAGTAGAAACAGGTGTGCGAGAGAAGATCAGATAGGAGAATTTTTCATCCTCATAGTTTAAAGATCCTTCTTTTAACTGGCGGTGGACAGAAGACCTAGGCAATCGCACAGAAAAATGACACCAATCGCCTTTGGCTATAGGACAGTTTTCTCTATGCGGACAAGGAGCTACTAAAAAGGCCCCTAAGCCAAGCAACCTCTCTCTTGTTTTCCGGATAAAATGAAACCCTTTAGAGGTGCCAGGTTCGAGCAAAATGAAAATCTGCTCTGTTTTGTTCCAGAGGGTTTCTATTATTTGCAGTTGATTCTCTTTGCCAACCTCACATAAAGAATAAGAGGCTACAACCAGATCTTTAGCAGAAGAAGGGATCCCCTTTGTGATATCTTGCAACATCCAGGTAACTTCTACATCTGTTGGATGAGACAATAGCTTTCCTAGTTTAATAAAACCAGGGTCTCTTTCTATAAGGGTTGCTTGTTGTAGCGAAAAAAAAGACTCGGCTGCTAAAAGAACACTTGCCGGACCTGCCCCGCAGTCCAGAAGAGAACGAACTAAAGAAAGATCAAAGTGTTTTTGTAGCTCCTTGAAGACATAAGAGATCGCAGCATAGGTAGCCGGAAGACGGGAACACAAATAAGCTATTCTAAGAGAATCTGAAGAAAGCGGTTCTGTTTGATCTTTTTTCTGACGATAGGTGGAAGTTAAGCTCTGCGCCTGTTTTGCCCATTTTTTTAGAGAAGTTCCTTGGATTAAAGATTGAATTTTAGATTCTAGCAAAGATAACATTTTTTAAGCTAATTGCCAATTGATAGGTTCTTTACCCCATTTTTTTAAAGCTTCATTGATTTGAGAAAAATGACAACAACCAAAAAACCCTTGAGCGGAATAAGGGGAAGGGTGCGCAGCTGTCAGTACAACATGGGAGGTTGTTTTTTCTTCTAAAACAGCACCTATCTTTTCCTTGGCGGATTTTCCCCAAAGAACAAATACCAAAGGATCTTTTCTTTCCACCAATTTAGCAATTACCGCGTCGGTAAAGATTTCCCATCCACGTCCATAATGCGATTTTGGTTCACCCGCGCGTACAGTAAGCGTTGCGTTGAGCAATAACACTCCCTGTTTAGCCCACGAAGATAAACAACCTTCTTTAGGTAAGTTGATACTTAAATCTTGGTTTTGCTCTTTAAATATATTTTTTAAAGAAGGGGGTTGGGGTATACCACAAGGAACACTAAAGCTCAAGCCATGTGCCTGTCCTGGCCCGTGATAGGGATCTTGCCCCATGATTACCACTTTTACCTTATCAAATGGGGTGTGTAAAAAAGCATTGAATATCATTTCTTCAGGAGGGTAGATAGTTTTATTCTCAGCCTTTTCTTGTGCTAAAAATCTTTTAAGCTCTGCAATATAAGGCTTAGCAAGTTCTTCCTTTAACACTTCATGCCAACTAGCTGCTAATTTCATACCCATAAGACCACCCAATGGCGAAAAAGAATAGATTTTACTCAAAAAAAGAAAAGAAAGCAAAAAAAATAGTCTTATCTTAAGGCAACGGAATTGTATAGTTATTTAAATCGACATTGATAAAACAGCTTGATCTAAGGCTTCGGATAAATTAGCTACAGTAGGTAAAAGTTCTCGGATTTTCGTTTTCATATTGGCCCAATATTTTTCGATA
>NZ_JAAVTY010000047.1:0-10497 GCF_018642185.1 Candidatus Rhabdochlamydia sp. W815
GGATATTCTGGAGAAAAATTTGCAAAGAGTGTGCAGGAGATATTAGGATGTATAGTAGAAATAGCCAAAAGAAATACACTTCATACTTTTACAGTTATTCCCAAAAGATGGGTTGTAGAGCGTTCTTTTGCGTGGATAGAAAAATGTCGCAGGCTATGGAAAAATTGCGAAAGAAAACTACATACAAGCCTGAATAGGTGGTTCTTGCTTTTATTGCTCTACTTTTGAAAAGAGTTTAAACAGGCTCTAAAAAGCTTTGTGTTTTAGGAAAATATTGCCTAACTAAGTCCGTTTGTATGCTCATTTAAGCCTCTTTCCCAAGAATGGTAGGGCGTTGCAAAGTAGAAGTCTGTCTCTAGCTCGAAACTAAACATTTGGTGATAGGCAAATTCTTTTCCGTTGTCTGCTGTTAGTGTGTGTGCAAAATCTTTGATATGTTACCAATTATTGTACAATAAGGTTGACTTAGCAATCTATTCATTTTGTTTCTATTTCATGATATTCAAGCACGAGAACTAGGATCAGGCGCACAAACTAGATTAGAGATAGCTAAGAATTTGGGCATAACTTATAATCTGATCTGTTCCTTCATAGCATGTGCTATCGCTAGTGATTGGTTTACTTCCAAAAGTTTCATGTTGCTATTTCATCTTATCTATTTGAAAAACAAAGAGATAAACTCAACATTGAGGTTTGTAGGAAGAAAGGAACCGTCCTCTGAAAAAGAAGAAAAGTACCTAAGAGAAATCTGCGAATATCAGTATTGCAGTTTCTCAAGGGGCACCCCTTATATGGTTTTCTATAACCTAAAAGATCACAGTGTTGAAGCACAAAAAAACAAACACATCTTAATAAGGAATTAAGATGTGTAATTTAAAGGAAAATTATTCTTTCATGGTGAGAAGAAACTCAGCATTGCTACCGGTTTTCTTAAGACGGCCAAGCAGCAAGTTCATAGCATCTAAAGGAGCTAGATCTGCTAATGCTTGGCGCATAACATAAATTTTTTCAAGCTCTTCTGGATGATATAAAAGTTCTTCTTTACGAGTTCCGCTTTTAATCAGGTCAATAGCTGGCCATACTCGACGATCCGCTAAGCGTCGATCTAGAACTAACTCCATATTTCCAGTTCCTTTGAATTCTTCAAAGATTACCTCATCCATACGAGATCCGGTATCAATCAATGCAGTTGCAATAATTGTTAAAGAGCCACCCTCTTCTATATTTCTTGCTGCGCCAAAGAATCTTTTCGGTTTATGCAAAGCATTTGCATCGATTCCTCCTGTTAAAATTTTACCAGAATGAGGCTGAACGGTGTTATAAGCACGCGCTAGACGGGTTAAAGAATCTAAGAGAATCAGTACATCATGGCCATATTCAACAAGACGCCTTGCTTTTTCAATCACCATTTCAGCTATTTGAACGTGTCTTTCGGGAGGCTCATCAAAAGTAGAGGAAATAACCTCTCCTTTGACGCTACGGATCATATCAGTGACCTCTTCTGGGCGCTCATCAATTAATAAGACCATGAGAAATACTTCTGGATGATTGACAGCAATAGAATTAGCAATGGTCTGTAAAATCATTGTTTTCCCCGTACGAGGAGGGGCTACAATAAGCCCTCTTTGTCCTTTTCCAAAAGGAGCTGTTAAATCAAGAACTCGCGGGCTGAGTTTTTCCTTACCACATTCCATCACAAGGCGAGCATCGGGATAAAGAGGGGTAAGGTTTTCAAATAAAATACGGTCTCTTGCTTTTTCAGGGGGTTTATTGTTAATCTTTTCTACTTTTAACAGAGCAAAGTATTTTTCCTTTTCTTTAGGAGAGCGGATGGTTCCATACACCGTATCTCCTTTCTTTAAATCAAAACGACGAATCTGTGCTGGCGAAACGTAGATATCTTCAGCAGAAGGAAGATAGTTATAATTAGGAGAACGTAAGAAGCCAAATCCATCTGGCAGAATTTCAAGAACTCCTTCTCCTACCAAAACCTCTTGAGGTTTTTCAGATAAAAACTTTACGATTTCGAAAACCATCTGAGATTTTGTGAGCGCACCCAGATTTTTCAGACCAATATTGCGTGCAAAAAGGGTAAGTTGGTCCATATTCATTCTTTGAAGATCTGCTATTTTCGTAATCGACTCGACGGGAGTGGTCATGAAAAGGGAAGAATTATTTTGTTCTGGGTCCTGGAACCCTTGAGTGGTGTCTTCGTTTGTCATTGAAGTTAAGGCTCCTTCGTTTAAATTGCCCATAAATTTTTATTGAGTGGTTAGCAAGGAATACAATTTGGTCACTTGGTCTTTTAAGTAGGCTAAACTTCCATTGTTTTTAATCACATAGTCAGACTTTTTTGCTTTACTTTCAGGATCGATTTGTTGAGCCATGCGTTGCTCAAATTCTCTTATTGTTTGATGTGTTTGTTTGATGAATCGCTTTTGGCATATGGATAGATCAGCTGTAACTGTAATGACAATATCAAATTCGTCTTGTTTAAATAGCTCATAAAGTAAGGGAATCTCAGCTATAAATAAAGGGTATTTACCAGCCTGCCTAGCATGTTGATATTCTTTTTCAATTTCAGTATACACAACAGGATGAATTAATGCTTCTAAGACTTTTAAAAGCCTTATATCAATAAAAGCTTGTTGTGCAATTTTTTTTCTATTTAAATAATTATTTTCAGCAATGCTTGGACCAAATAATTGGACAAGCTTCTGACCAATTATGCTGTCCGGTACTAGTAAATTATGGACAATCTCATCAGCACTTACAACAAAGGCACCCAAGTCTTTAAATAAATGGCACACAGTTGTTTTTCCAGAGGATAGCCCACCAGTTATAGCTAGCTTTTTCAATTTTAGCATTCACTCCAATTTTTTCCAATAGCAATATCTACTACTAAAGGAACTTTTAAAGACATGACACTCTCCATAATCTGTTTTACTTCTTTTCCCAGTAATAAAATGTCTTGGTCGGGAGCTTCAAATAAGAGCTCGTCATGAACTTGCAGAAGCATTTTAGCTTTTTTAGAAGACTGTTTTAAATAATTATCTACTCGGATCATCGCTATTTTAATTAAATCCGCAGCACTTCCTTGAAGAGGGGTATTAATAGCTAATCTTTTTGCAAATGCTCGAATAGAGGGATTTTTATTATGAATCTCTGCAATAGGGCGCTGACGACCGGTAATGGTTACAACTTTACCTGTTTTTCGAGCGGTTTCTTCACAAAATTCAATAAAATCTTTTACTTTTTGATAACGCTGAAAATACGTTACAATAAAGATTTCTGCCTCTTTGTAGGAAATATTAAGATCTTGAGATAAGCTAAAAGCTTGTTTCCCATATAAGATTCCAAAATTAACCGCTTTTGCTTGATAGCGCATGGTAGGAGTTACTTCCAAAAGAGGCACTCCAAAGACCAAGGACGCGGTATAGCTATGGATATCTTCTTGATTGTTGAATGCTCGAATTAAAGCAGGGTCTTCTGAGAGATGGGCTAAGATTCTTAGCTCGATTTGTGAATAATCAGCGGATAAAAAACTATAATCGAGTTCTTGAGGCTCGAATGCTTGGCGGATCTTTTTCCCCTCTTCTGTTCGAACCGGAATATTTTGTAAATTGGGATTTTGACAAGATAGACGCCCTGTTGCTGCTGTAGATTGATTGAATGTGCAGTGAACCCGTTTTGTTACAGGATTTACTTGCAGAGGTAATGAATCGGCATAAGTAGAGCGCAGTTTTTCAAGAGTTCGGTATTCTATAATTTTTTTAACGATGGGATATTCTTTTTTAAGTGTATCTAGCACATCTATAGATGTAGAGTAACCAGTTGTTGTCTTCTTAGGAGGTTTGATTTGTAGTTTTTCAAATAGAACAGAGCTTAATTGTTTAGGTGAATTTACATTGAATTTCTGACCTGATAGTTCATAAATTTGTTGCTCAAGATGTAAAATTTTAGAAGACAGAGCAAGAGATGTCTTTTCTAAAGTGTTTACATTTATATAAATACCATTGCGTTCCATTTCTGCAAGAACAAAAATTAAAGGAATCTCTACTTCTGTAAATAAAGTAAATAAGCCTTGTTCTTGTAGTTTTGGCTCCAATTGTTCTTTTAATTGCAGAGTGCAATCTACATCTTCACAACAATAATCCTTTATCAGATCAAGAGAGACGTCTAACATAGATGTTTGTTTTTTCCCCTTACCTATTAAGCTCTCAATAGATATTTTTTCTCTGCCTAATCGTTTTAGAGATAGTTCATCGAGACTATGTCTCTGTGTATTAGGATGTAACAAATAAGAGGCTAGAATGGTATCAAAGTGAATCGATTGCAGAGAAATAGTCTCGTTTTTTAATACATGCAGATCATATTTAATATTATGGCCTATAAAACCAATTTCTTTTTTTTCTAAAAGGGGTTTGATTTTTTTAATGACAACTTCTTTACTTAAAAATCCATTTAAAGGGACGTACCAAGCATGTCCTGCTTGAACAGCAAATCCAATCCCTACCAGTTGGGCTAACATAGGATGTAAATGAGTTGCTTCTGTATCTATGCAGATCTTTGTTTCTCGTTCTAATTTTTTAAGAAGCTGTTCTAAGGATTCTACATCATTGACTAGGGAATAGTTTTCCTGGGATGCCTCTGTATTAAGAGGAAGCTCTTTTAATAAAGAAAGAAAATCCATCTCTTGAAAAAATTGCTTAATTTTTGCAGTATCGGGGTTCTTAAGTTGAAAAAAAGATGGTTGCGTGGGGGTTTCAATATGTATATCAATTCTTGCGAGTTGTTTGCTCATCAAAGCGATTTCTTCTTGTTTAAGCAGGATTTCTCCTTTTTTCCCTTTGATCTTGCTAACGTTTGCTAAAATTCCTTCTAGAGAACCATATTGATTGAGCAACAAGGATGCTGTTTTTGGTCCAAAACCCTCTAATCCAGGAATATTATCGGAGGAATCCCCTGTTATAGCCAGAAAATCAACGATTTTTGATGGTTCAACTCCATATTGATCTTTTACTTTTTGTTCATCGATTAGTAGGTTATCTTTGTGTAGGTGAATGATATGGATTTTATCTGAAATAAGTTGGCACAAATCTTTGTCACTGGAACAAATGAATACTTCAGAGCCTTCTTTTTCAGCCCATTTTGCAATACTTCCCATTGTATCATCCGCTTCTATTCCCTCTATTGACAGGAAAGGGATCCCTGCGATTTCACAAAAGTATAGAGACCTTTGTAATTGCTCTACCAAATCTAGCGGCATAGAAGTACGATGGCTTTTATATTCGCTGTAGATCTTGGTTCGTGATTTTTTATTATCTGGACCATCAAAGACACAGATTACATATTCAGGGGAAAAATCTTTGATTAATTTATAGAGAGAGCGAATAAACCCATATAACGCATGAGTGGATTCTCCTTTTAAATTGGTCATAGGAGAAATGGCGTAATAGGCTCGAAACAAAAGATTAACTGCGTCGACAATATAAATTTTATTCATGAATATAAAAAACCCTCCCTACTTTTAGGGAGGAAAAAGCAGGGTTAGAGAAGTTGTCCTGGTTGATAAAGATAAAGAAACTTACCTTCTAATTCTGGATGAAGAGAATGAGGTCTAGGGGAAAATAAATGACTCATTTTTTCTATGAAAGAACATCTAGCCTGGGATAATTCTGATAGAAAATTATGAGCGAGTTGGATAGTCATCACTTGATACGATTCTAAGTTTGCTCGGCTGGCAAGTGCTTCTAGCGTTTCATTATAGCTGCTATTTGCTACATCTATGTAACCATACTCCAACGCTTCTTCAGATATAAATACATGAGCACCATAATCGGAAATGAGTTTTTGTTTGTTCAAAGCAGGACGTGCTGATGTAACAAGATTTACAAATTGCTGATACATGGCGGAGGTTAAGTTGCGATAGGAGAGGTCTTCATCTTCTTTCCAAGGTCTAAAAGGATTTAACGCATCCTTATCTTTACCTTGTGTGATTGTCAAAGCCTCTACTCCGTAGCATTGCATCAAAGTAGAGAAATTAAAAGCCGGACCAAAACGCACTCCGACAGACCCTATAACACTATTAGAAGAGGCAAACACTTTATCTGCAGCACAGGCAATATACATACCACCTGATGCACACATGCCATCTACATACGCATAAACAGATAATTTATGCTTTGTTTTAAAGTTCATTATAGCGCGATAAATCCCATCGGAATCCGTTACAGTTCCTCCTGGTGTATTTATGTAAAGCACAACCGCCTTTACTCGATCGTTTTTCAATACACCTTCTTGGGCATCGATTAATAAAGAAGTGATTTTTTCTGTGGTAAGATTTTTTATGCCTATTATTCCAGAGATATCCAACTTCAATATGACATCGGAAGTAGGGCCTATTAGTTGTCTTTGACCCTTGGCATCTGGGCTGAGCAAAAGCGTACTTTTTTCTGGTTGTATATAGGGAGAAGAAAGACTGATTAAACCAAATAAGATAAGCATAAGGGCTGTAAAAAAACCGATAAAAACAGCAAAAGAACGAAAAAAAGAACGAATAGTAGAAGTTATAATCGATTCTCTAGGGTAGTGCATATTTCTTATCTCCAATAGATATTATGGGTTCTTGAATCTTAGAGAAGTATAGTTTTTTGATCCAGCTTTTTACCTTGTCTAAGAAAATCGCATAGAGTATATAGTAGTGCCAATTCAAACGGCTAGCTTAATGGGGTTCAAGTCAACGACTTGAAACTTGTCGTTAATCCTGTATTTTTCTATCCGATTGAATCGGAACCACTATATACTAGGATTTACTTTTTTATAGAGCAATAGACATGATCAGTTTTTCTTTTACAGATTTGCAACGGTTTTGGTGGTTAAAAATTGTATTTTATCTTGGGCTGCTAATTTTTATCAGTTTTTTTCTCAAGAAAATCCTTAGGAAGATAGCAAGACGTTTTCCTTTAGATTGTTGGAAAGGCAGGATCGATACTATTTTTTATTTACCCAGTTTTCTTTTTCTATGGATTTGTGCTATTTGTTTGATCACTTCTCTTGTTGCAGTTCATTTTCGACTCCCTCTTATCTACGAATATAGTCATTCTTTTTTTAAAACAATCGTTATTTTTACCTTAGTTTGGGTGTTTTTGCGTTGGAAAAAAGAAATAGAGAAAGATTTTATTTACTTTAAGCAGACCAAAAAAAAAATCGATATGCCACATGTTTTCATGATAGGTCGATTAATTTCCATTGTTGTTATTTGTATATTTTCGTTGATCATTTTACAAATTTGGGGATTAGATATAGTTCCTCTAATTGCCTTTGGAGGTGTAGGTGCAGCAGCTTTGGGATTTGCAGCTAAAGAGGTTATTGCCAATTTTTTTGGAGGCATGATGCTTTGGATCAATCGTCCTTTTGTGTTAGGCGATTCCATTTCCTTACCTGATCGTGGAGGTTTAGAGGGGATTGTAGAGGAACTAGGTTGGTATTTAACTGTAATAAGAGATAGAGATAAACGCTTGGCCTATTTACCTAATGCCATTTTTTCTACGATCCATGTCATTAATATATCGAGAATGAGTCATCGACGTATTCAAATTACGGTGGGTATTAGAAAAGAGGATTTTGCGAAGTTAGGAGAGTTGACACAAACCTTAAAAGAAGTATTTGAAAAGCATCTATCGGTAGATGCTTATTTACCGATTAATGTGATTTTCTCTTCTTTTGGAATGTATTCATTAGAGTTATTTGTAGAAATCTATACCAAACAGACAAGATACGAACAGTATTTACTAGTAAAACAAGAAATTCTGTGTCTTTTATATAAAACAATTCAGCAAATGGGCATTCAGGTGCCAAACCCTATAATGGTTATTGAAAAATGATTTAAGATTTATTTTGCTTAACAACTAATAGTTGTCTTTTAAAGAGCTCTATAAAAGCTAGAAGGCCAAGCGTTATAAATAGCAAATATAAATAAGCAGAGAATCGATATCTCATAGCTAACCCGATTAAAATAAAAAATTGCAACGCTGTAGATACTTTGCCCCATCGAATCGATTCAAAACGGTATCCCGACCAGGCTGATCGAAAACTTAAATAGATCCCAAATAAACACAAGAAAAAATCACGTGAAACAATTGCACAAGCTTGCCAGATAGGCAATCTTTTTTCCATTAGCAAAATAGATAAAATAAAAAATACAAAGAATTTATCCATGGCAGGATCTAAAATAGCTCCAAGCCTTGTAACAGCTCGACGCTTGCGTGCTAAGTAACCGTCTACGATATCGGTTATCATGGCTAGAATAATAGCAGTGATACGTACAGGAATACTTTCATACAGAAATAAAAATGCTAAAGGAGCGCGCAAAAGTGATAAGCTATTTGATAAACCAATCATATTAGTTTTTGACTCATTTTGATTTAAAAGCTAGTTCTAGTTTATAGAAGGATTTGCCTTTTGGACCCTTTTCCATTGCTTATACCAAATTCCTGCAATTACCGTCACACCGAAAACTATCAATACAAAAATATTGGCGGTTTTAAAGTGTTGCCATATGACCTTATAAAATTGACTAAAGCTGTAAAATAAATAAAAGTAGACCCCGCTCCAAATAAGACATGCAAAAGCGTCCATAAAGATAAATCGAAGAAAATTAAATCGACTCATTCCAGAAGACATAAAAATGCAGTTACGTACTCCAAAGGGGATAAAGCGTCCAATAAGAAGGGTTAAAAATCCATATCTTTCATAAAAATTTTTGATTTTTTTCATCCGGTTTACATGAAAGATCGATTGAAACCACTTAAAACGAGACAGCTGTAAGCCAAAAAGACGGCCCATCCAATAAGCACACCAAGCGGAAAAGTAACAGCCAAGGATAACACTTATCAATAAATGCCAGGTGTGTTCTGGTAGAATAGTAGCAGCGATAAAAGCACTGAGCAAAATCAACAGGTCTGTGCTTAACGGTATATTAAAACCAGCTAAAATAATCCCTCCAAATACATACCAATGTGCGTTATGGGCATGGCGCGTAATCAGTTCCAACAAACATTCCATATGCTTTCCCTTATATCACACTTTCCATTAATTGGATATTTGTTCAAACAAAATATCCATTAAAAACTCGGAGCTAAGCTTGTATAAAAAAACTTTTTATTATATCCTAGTAAGGAATATACTTTAAAAGAGGGGAGTATGCTTTTTAAAAAAAATAAAAACCTTATTGCTTTAAGCGCTACTATTCTCATTTCTTGTTTTTTATTATTGGCCATTTATGGAAAGGTTTTTTACCCCTCTGAAAAAATCAAAAAGTTAGAGCATTGGGTTAGTTTTTTTGAAATATGTTTTATCATAGCTCTTTTTATCTACAGAAATCATTGGCCCATGTGGGTGATTACAGCTGTGATGTTTGCTTCATTCGCTGGGTATTCTATTTTTTGGTATAGCATTAAACTTCCCTGTGCTTGTATGGGAACACTCATTCCGCACGCTTCTTCACTGTATTTTTTTTTAGATCTTATCTTTTTTGTTCTTGGTTTAAGCATGACTTATCTTTTACAGATAAAACATTCTGCTCTCTATTTTTGGGGTTTTTTGGGAGGGGCTTTTTTTTTAATAGGCTACGCTTTTGCAGAGAAAATTTACCAAAAATTTATTTTATTATAAGAGAACTATGGAAGAATTAGCGACGTTTGCAGGAGGGTGTTTTTGGTGTATACAACATGATTTTGATCATTTGTCAGGTGTTTTACAAACACAGGTTGGTTATACAGGAGGGGATATAAAAAATCCCAGCTATAAAGAGGTTTGCTCAGAAAAAACAGGACATGTAGAAGCTGTTCAAATACTCTATGATCCAAGGCAGATTAGTTATGAAAAACTTCTAGATTTTTATTGGCATCATATTGATCCTACAAGATCCGATGGCCAATTTTGTGATATTGGTTCGCAATATCGACCAACGATTTTTTATCACAACGCACAACAAAAAGAGTTAGCAGAGTGCTCTAAAAACGAGCTACCCTTATCCTGCTTAGTACAAATTTTGCCAATGCAAACCTTTTATCCGGCAGAGCTATATCACCAACAGTTTTATAAAAAAGATCCTGCAAGATATGAATCCTATTCTTTCTATTCAGGTAGAAAACAGAGATTAAAAGATTTGTGGAAAGAATAAAACATTATAATAGATGGACCTTTCAACCTTCATAGGTTAGCTTGGAAGTTCTTTCTACCATTGATACAATTATGCCTTTATGTCCTGTCCCTATGAACCTCAGTTTTGGGTTTTCTAGAAAATAACTAGTTCTAAACTTTCCTTATCAGACATCTTAGAGCCTGTTTAAAATCTTTTCAAAAGTAGAGCAATAAAAGCAAGAGCCACCATATTCAGGCTTGTATGTAGTTTTCTTTCGCAATTTTTCCATAGCCTGCGACATTTTTCTATCCACGCAAAAGAACGCTCTACAACCCATCTTTTGGGGATAA